>JAVVPO010000003.1:80401-83456 GCA_036655715.1 Cellulosilyticaceae bacterium
TTATCCTCCCTCTATATCCCAACGCATATAACAACTACATAGATTTCGCCTATACATAACTCATTTTCTTTAGTAAGTGCTCTGATACACTCTAATGCGGTACTTCCTGTAGTGTAAATATCATCTATGATCGCTAAATTTATTTTTTCTTTCTTATCTATTATATCGTAAGGAATCTCTGAAACTTTGATAGTCCCTCTAATATTTTTTCGTCTTTCTTCTTTGGTACACTCTGATTGTGGTTTTGTATGCTTCTCCCGCACAAGGATATCGTAGACAGGTAGATCAAGATACCCACCTAAGCTACTAGCCAAATCAAGGGCCTGATTAAACCCTCTCTCTTTAAATCTTTTCTTTGAAACAGGAACAGGTACTAGTCCTTTGATGTTTAATACTTTGAAATCTACTTTTTCTTCATAAATTAGCTTTGCAAATCCTTTGCCATATTTACGTATCCCTTTATATTTCCACCTGAGCACTGATTTTTTATACTTATCTTTATAAGGAAACAATGCCATAATACGCGTAATAGCAGGTGGTACTTGCTTGCACCACGGGCAACTTTTCTCATCTATGCTGTAAGGTTTTGAGCAGATAGGGCAGGTATGCTCTCGCAAAATACCTGCATCACATCTAGGACATAGATAGGTTTCTTCATCAGCTGATAATATGCTTCTACACACTATACATTTATTCGGATAGATTAGCTTTTTCAAAGTTACTAGCATTTTTTCCCTTCCTTATATAAGTTTATTCAGGTGAATCGCTAAACTTGAATATCTCTCTACTTCTCTATTGTTATCTACCATACGGTGCATCGTCTCTCTAAGACCTACACCTACTACCATCTTCTTAGCTCTTGTCACTGCTGTATAAAGTAAGTTGCGACTTAGGAGCATCGGTGGTCCACTATGCACTGGAATAATAACTGCTGGGTATTCACTCCCTTGGGACTTATGAATCGTTACTGCATAAGCAAGTTCTAATTCATCTAGTTGTGCAAATTCATACTCTACTGTCTTTTGGTCATCAAAGGTGACTGTGGCAACTTCTTTTTGCAAGTCTATCTGAGTAATAATCCCACAATCCCCATTAAATACACCTACCCCCTCATCCATAGGCAAATGAGATTTAGCTAAAATCTTCCATGGCGTACTGTAATTGTTTTTAATTTGCATAACCTTGTCTCCCTGACGGAATATGGTTCCTCTGTACTCCTTCTCTAGCTTACCAAAGTCGGGTGGGTTAATGGCTGCTTGTATGGATTTGTTGAGTTCGTTGACCCCAAGTACTCCTTTTCGCATAGGAACAAGTACTTGAATGTCTTTGATACTATCTAGTTTTTGATACTTAGGTAGCCTTGTGGTAATAAGCTCTATGACAGTGTTTTTCACTTCTTCTTGCACGGCTCTATTCATAAAGAAGAAATCCGTATCTTGTTCATTGGTTGTAGGATACTCTCCCTTGTTAATCTTGTGGGCATTACGTACAATGGCGCTTTTACTTGCTTGTCTGAAAATCTGTGTCAGTCTGACAACTGGAACACGCTCACTCTTTATAATATCTTTAAGGACATTTCCAGCACCTACTGATGGTAGCTGGTCTGCATCTCCGATGAGAATAATCCGCTGTCCCACCATAATCGCATCAAGTAATGAGCTCATAAGTCTCACATCTACCATAGACATCTCATCGATAATGACTACATCTCCCTCTAGAGGGTTCTCTTCATCTCTATTAAAGTTTTGCCCAAGACTAGACTCATCTAAACGTTCTATCTCAAGTAATCTATGAATAGTTTGCGCCACACAGCCTGTTGTCTCACTCATGCGCTTAGCCGCTCTACCTGTAGGGGCTGCCAGTAACACCTGTTCTTTCCCCTTCTCTAGCATATGAAGAATGGCCTGAATCGTTGTCGTCTTCCCCGTACCTGGTCCTCCTGTAATAACGGTCACACCGTAGGAAAGTGTATGTTTTACCGCTTCTCTTTGCTCTGCTACTAGTTCTATCCCTAGATCTTTCTCCGTCTGTGCAAGCTCCGCCTCAAAGTTTAGCATTGTTTCTTTATCATAAAGTGCTGCTAGATCAATAAGTTTCCTAGCAATGCTCTGCTCACATTCAAAAAGCTTCTTAATAAAAATACAGGTTGTCCCCTCGTAATTTCTAATAACAATCGCTTTGTTAAGACTGAGCTCTATCATGGCATTTTCTATAAAATCTTCTGTCACACTGAGTAGCTCTCTAGCCTCTCTAACCAGTATGTCTTTTGGCATATACGTATGTCCATTTCCGGAGAAGCTAGATAGTACAAACAATATCCCTGTTTTAATACGGTTAGGATCTTCTCTATCAATCCCTATTTGAGTGGCTATTTCATCTGCTTTTTTAAACCCAATACCAAAGACATCTTCTGCCAAACGGTAGGGATTGCGTTTGATTACTTCTATGGTTTTATCTTTATATTTTTTGTAAATTTTAATAGCGTATGTGGGTGTGATACCGTACTCTTGCAGAGCCATCATTGCCATTCTGAGTTCATGTTGGGTATGGAATACTTCGCTAATCTCTAAAGCTTTCTTCTCACTAATTCCTTGAATCTGTGAAAGGACAAGGGGCTCATGTTCTATAATCTTAAATGTATCAAGTCCAAAATGCTTCACAATCTTCTTTGCAGTCTTTGGGCCAATCCCTTTGATTGCACCTGATGCTAAGTATCTTTCTATACCTTGTACAGTCTTTGGGATACTTTTCTCAAACATATCTACTTTGAGTTGTTTGCCATAAATGTGGTGAGTCGTCCATGAGCCTACAAGACGTACTTCTTCACCGGGGTGTATCCCTGGCATGGAACCTACGCAGGAGAGTTCTTCTCCATCATATTCTATTGTGCAAACGGTGTAGCCGTTGTCTTCGTTTTGATAGATGATGTCTTCTACAACGCCTTCTATTACTACTTGTTCTTCCATAATCTCACCACCTTGATGTGTTTTTTGTCGTTATTTCGATAGTAAGAAGTATAACATATAGTGTGGGGCGCTACAATGCCCGGAGGGTA
>JAVVPO010000004.1:0-68973 GCA_036655715.1 Cellulosilyticaceae bacterium
AAACATAAGATATATTAGATTTTGTTTCACTGCGCTTATAACCTCTACTCGGGAAAATACAAAATCAACTATTTTATTTATAGAAAGGATGGATTAATCTATGTCATCATTTATTGAACGTTATTCAAACATCACCAAGGGCGCCCTGACTTATACTGGAAACTCCCTAGGTTTTAGCCTTCAACCCTATGGCTGGTCAGGTGTTGGTGCTTTCATAGCTACTGACCCTAACTTAAGTGTAGCAGGTTACCCCACACCCTCTACAATGAATTGGCAGCAAAATGGTTCTTGGGCTATATTAAACATGCCTGTTGGAAGTACTGTGCTCTACGCTGAACTTGTATGGGGAGGATCAACAATAAACGATACAACCACACTAACTGACCCAACATTAAATACTCCTATAACCTTTACAACTTCTCAAGGCACTTATACTATAGCCCCTGATCCTGCCACAGCTATTAATGCAGCTCCCGTAAACGGTCAAGTTTTTTATACTAGAAGTCAAAATGTTACTCAACTAGTTCAAGCAGCAGGTGCTGGCACTTATCAAGTTAATGGTGTTCCCGCTGCAATCGAACCCTCTGGATATACTGCTTTTAACATAACCGCAGTAGGTTGGACCCTTGCTGTTGCCTATGCAAATAATAATTCTCCCTATTCCGAACTTGATATTTATGTAGGTAATTATGGTATTTCTTTTTTTACTCCTCCAGTTGATACTACTGTAACTGGTTTCCTTACACCTCTTACAGGTAGCTTTTCAGTAAGATTGCTTATTTCTGCTATGCAAGGTGACCCAGGTAATGAGGGTGACACAATCTTATTTGGTCCTAATACTTCTAATCTAACAGCTTTGTCTGGTCCTAACAACCCAGTTAATAACTTCTTTAGGGGGCAAATCAATAATGACCAAGGTTTACTAGATACCTCTGGCGACTTTGGCACCTTAAACCAACCACCTCCTCCTCTTCTTCAAGGTTTTGGTGGTGTGCGAACCAACTGGGATATTACCAATGTAGATGCTACTGCTGCCTTTGTCAACAATCAGTCACAAGCTGATTTTAGGATAGCAACTAATTTTGATGTATTCGCCATTTCTACCTTTGCTTTTCAAATTCAAGTAGTATCTCCTGATATTGCCTATACCAAATCAGCCCCTACACAAGTTATAGCAGGAGCTCCTATTGCTTATACCTTAAGTATTACTAATAATGGTCAGATTACAACAGATAATTTTTTAGCATTAGATACTGCAGCAGCAGGCACTAGTATCAACATAGGAAGCATTACCGTATCAGGTGCTACCGGCCCTATCATCAATACCTCTACACCCTCTCAGTTAAGTGTAGAAGTTGGCCCTATAGCTCCCAATCAAACAGTAGTTATTAGCTATGCAGCGACCACTACCACAGCAACGCCAACACCTATTTTAAATACTGCTGATAGTCATTTCACTTTCACACCCGCACCTGGTCAAACACTTCCAGTTACTCAGTTAAGTAATACAGTTTCAACCATTGTTATCTCAGCAGATCTTTCTGTTACTAAGACAATTAATCCAAGTCCTGTAGTAGCTGGCCAGCTTGCAACCTATACTGTAGCTGTTCACAATGCAGGTCCTTCTGATGCTCAAAATGTATCTTTAGCAGACGATGTTCCATCAGGACTCTTAAATCCAGTTTATAGCCTAGATGGCGGTACTACTTGGCTCCCTCTTACTGGTACTATCAATGTAGGTACAGTTACTGCTGGTGCAACTACAAATGTATTGGTTCGCGGCACTGTTTCTCCAAGTGTAACTACACCTATTACCAATGAAGCTGTTGTAACTAGTCCAATACCTGATCCTAACCCTAATAATAATGCAACAACGCTTACAACACCTGTTAATACTTCTGCTGATGTAAGTATTACTGGAGCTATTAACCCAACACCTGCAGTAGCTGGTTCTCCTGCTACTTATACTTTTACCGTCAAAAATGCTGGTCCTTCTGTGGCACAAAATGTAACAGTCACCGATCCAGTTCCTGCTAGTATTTTGAATCCTCAATATAGTCTAGATAACGGTGCAACTTGGTCACCTTGGCCTGGTAGCCTTAACTTAGGTGCATTACCACCTGCTGGCACAAGTACACTCCTTATCCGCGGCACTGTTGCCCCTGGTACAACTGGAACTATTACTAATACAGCAAAAGTAGCAACCACTACCCCTGAGTCTGACCCTAGTAATAATACAGCTATAGTTACTGCACCTGTCAATACCGCAGCAGATATCAGCGTAACAAAAACAGCATCACCTAATCCTGCTGTACCCGGTACATCTATTCAATATGTATTGGCCGTTTCCAATGCAGGACCCTCTGATGCCCAAGGCGTTGTAGTTGCAGATACACTTTCATCTAGTATAGCTTCTCCTCAGTATAGCCTCAACAATGGTACCACTTGGTTTCCTTGGACCGGAAGCCTTGCTATAGGTACTGTAAATGCCAACACCACAATCAATGTTCTTATCAAAGGTACTCTATCACCTATCTTTGTAGGTCCTATTGATAATACAGCTACTGTATCAAGTCCAACACTTGATCCTAATCCCAACAATAATACAGCTACTATTCACACGCCAACAAGCCCCTCTGCAGATGTTAAAGTTACAAACACTTTAAATACCACACCTGTCGTAGCTGGAGGTCCTATACAATATACCGTTACAACAAGCAATCTAGGCCCATCTACTGCTCAAAACGTTGTCTTATCTCATGCTGTACCTGCTAGTATCCAAAATCCTCAGTATAGCACAGATGGCGGCGTAACTTGGCAGCCATGGACTGGTAGTTTACCTCTAGGCTCTATTAATCCTGGTAACAACCAAACGATTCTTATCAAAGGCACTGTTTCTCCAACTGCAACCGGCACTTTAACAACAACAGCTAGCGCTAGTAGTCCAACACCTGACCCTAATTTATCCAACAATACGGCTATTAGTACTGCTCCTATTACCACTTCAGCTAATCTTTCTATTACAAAGATTGGCTCACCTAACCCAGTAGAAGCAGGTGCACCTATTGTTTATACCGTGACACTTACTAACGCAGGGCCTTCTGATGCATTAGAGACAGTGGTTACAGATACTTTATCAAGTCTTCTCCTCAATCCGCAGTATAGCCTTGATAATGGTACGACTTGGTCTCCATGGATAGGTACTGTATCAACGGGTACCGTTGCGGCTAAGACTTCAAAAACTATCCTTATCAAAGCAATCGTTTCATCCGATGCCACTGGTGGTCTAAAAAATACTGCTACAGTTGCAAGTACAACGCCTAATCCTAACCCTGGTAATACTACTGCGACTACCTCTAATCTTGTAAGTAACGTGCAAGTAGTCAAAACATCTACTAGAACAGGTGTAGCCGTAGGTGATACAGTAACTTATCTCCTTAAAGTCATCAACAAGGGCGAAGTCACTGCTGAGCAAGTCATCCTATCAGATCCTTTACCACCTGAAGTAGCCTATGCTGATAACTTACACATCAATGGGGCTGCTGCAAGTGGAAATATTACTCAAGGTATTACGCTTGGTAATATAGCTCCAAACACCACAGTTACTGTTGCTTTTGATGTTAAGGTGCTAGCTGTTCCTACAGATAAAACGATTGATAATCAGGCTATCGCTAAATTTAGTTACCGCAAAGACCCAACATCACCTGCTATGTCAGGTCAAGTAACTAGCCCAGTTAATCAAATAACTGTTTATAATCCAAGTTTAACTGTTACCAAAGTATCTGATGCTACAGCTGTTGCAGTAGGTGACACTTTTATTTATACCATTACTGCGCAAAACTCTGGCGATATCATCCTTAACAAAGTGGTTGTAACAGATGCTCTTCCAGCTGGTTTTGTCGTTCAATCTATCCAAGTAGATGACAAAACTGTATCTGGGAATATCCAAACAGGTCTTGACATCGGCACTTTAAACATTGGTCAAACACGTACTATCCTCTTGACTATCCTACTCACCTCAGATGCTGCTATCAAACACTTTGATAATACCGTTAAGGTGATAGGTCTTGCCCCTGTAGATCCTAAACAACCAGCTGAACCTGTTGAAGGCGATGCTACTGATAAGCCTGGTATAGATCTTTATGATCCAAATCTAGTCCTTGTTAAATCAGCTGATAAACACTATGCAGTAGTAGGTGATATCATCACTTACACTGTTACGGCTACGAATAAAGGTAGCAACACACTTAACAATCTTGATTTAGATCAAGTTATCCTTCACGACTTATTACCAAGTGAACTTGTCTTTGAATCTGGAAGCATCACACTAGATAGTGTATCTCTACCTGATGCAAGTATCCTAACTGGTGTTAATTTAGGTACACTCCTTGTTAATCAAACTAAAACACTTACTTTCAAAGCTCAAGTAGTAAGTGCTACTACGCTTCCTGTTAATAATGCTGTAACAGGTGAGTATCAGTATCTTTTACCAGGTAGACAGCCACAAACACAATCTTCTAAGAGTAACACCTTCCAGCTTTCTATTAAAACAGCTGATCTAGCAGTTAATAAGTCATCTCATTCAGAATCTGTAAATCTTGGTGATACGATAACTTATACCCTAATCATTACTAATGCTGGTACACTTGATGCCTCTAATGTACTTGTTCAAGATCATTTACCTGCTCAAGTTACCTTAGTTCCTAGAAGTGTTACCCTCAATGGTGTAACCCTAAACGGCGTGTCACTTAGCAGTGGTATAACTATTCCTCACATCGCAGTTGGTGAGACAGTAACTATCACTTATCAGGTACGTGTCACTGGTAGCAACTGTAGTAGTGTACTTGTTAACCAAGCCAGTGTAACCTTCACTTACCACTTACCTGATGGCTCAAAGGGTACTAAAACTGAATCTAATCCAAGTGCCTCTACTACAGTAGACCTACAGATTAATCAGTTCAAACAAATGAGTATTGAATCTTATCTTGCTATACCAACAGCTAAGCCAGATATAGAAGCTATTAGCTCAACCTCTGCAACCATCGATATTCTAGCTACTCATGTTATCGCTACACCTGTTAGCAAAAATATAGAAGGTCAACAATTAACAGGTTACAAAGCTATCGTTAAAGGCATACTCCATTTAGTTATTGTCTATACTGCTCTAGATGCTGAGCAAAGTGTCCACTCTGCTCACTATAGCATTCCATTTAGTACCTTCGTTATTTTACCTTTCAATTACCAAGTAGGTTCAAAACTAGAATCAACTGGCGAGGTAGAAGATATTTACTACAACGCAGTTGATACACGTAACTTCTTTGTTAATATCACTACACTTATCAATCTCAAAGCTTTAGGCTGCTTAACTTGCTTAACTTGTTAATGTCGTCAACAGCTAGGTTTAGTCATTAACTCAAAGCAAAAAAATTCCCGAGATTACTGAAAATCTCGGGAATTTTTTATTTATCTATTTACTATAAGCTCTATCATATGCTGCTTGGTGAGCAGCTAATATTTCTGATGCGCCTAACTCTTGTGCTTTTTTAAGGAATCCATCGAATGATGCTTCAATATCTTCACTTCCAAGTACCCATTTTTGAATCATTTCTTCTGTGTATGATTTTAATGCTGGTTCTTTTTTACTGATAAGCTCTAATTCTTCTGATGTATAGCTTAATCCTAAGTTTGCTACGATATTTAAGAATGGGTTTGCTTGCATGTACGCATCAATACCTGCTAAAGCAGTTTCATTTGTCCATTGTCTTTCATATTCAAAGTCTTGTGGGTATCCAATTTGAATATATCCAAGCTCTTGTAATTGATCATTAACTGGTGTATCACCATTTAATATTTCTTCCTTGAATACTGGCTTACCTTCTACTAAGTCATATGTTTGTCCTTCAATACCGAAGTTCATAAGTCTTGAACCTTCTTCTGAGAACATGTAATCAAATAATTTAATTGCTGCTACTGGATCTTTGCAATCTTTTGATAAACTCCATCCCCACTCTGAAATTTGTGTTCTTGAGTATTGAGTCATAACATCTCCATTTATATTTGCTGGAGGTACTACCGCTACCCACTCAAGTCCTTCGATTTGCTCTTCATATTTCCCTTGGTACTGTGCTGTTGATGCTGCCCAGTCCACTGTTGATGCACCAATATTTTGTTGGAACATTACGTCTCTTGTATCTTTACCTCTTGTGTAGATCTCTGGATCGATAAGACCTTCAGCATAAAGTCTAGTTACATTTTTAACTGACTCTTTAAATGCCGGAGTATATCTATCATCTATTACTTTACTGTCTACTACATATGGTAAAAATGATGAGCCATAAAGGTTAAATACAGCTCCGATACCTGTTTTGTTCTCTCTATCGAAGAATCCAATTTCATCTTTTTTACCATTGCCGTTAGCATCTTGTTCTCTGAATGTTTTTATTGCATTTTCATATTCTGCTACAGTTGTAGGAACTTCTAGATTAAATTTGTCTAACCAATCTTTTCTCATGAATAATACTTCTGATACTTCTCCATCTGGAAGGTATGGAATGAAGTAAAGATGTCCATCTGTTCCTGTTGCTGCTGCTTTTACTGTTGGGTTTTCATCTAAGTGTTTTTGAAGATTTGGAGCATGCTCTGCAATTAAATCTTCAAGAGGTTGTACTAATTTATCTCCACTTTTCATGATATTAGCTTTTGAAGCATGGATAATATCTGGAATATCTCCTGATGCTAACATAAGATTGAACTGCTCATTTGAATCTCCACCTGGAGTTGTTGGTGCTGCACCTTTTAATGTAACACCTGTATTAGCTTGAATTTGTTGCCAAATTGGTGAATCTGATTTAAATACTCTTAAACCATCATAGTAGAAGAAGTCTAAAGTTACATCTTTCTTCTCATCTGTTGCTCCTTGAGTCGTACCTTCTGTTTTAGGTTCGCTTGATGAACATCCTGTTAATACCATAACTCCCGCTAAAGCTAGTGCCATTGTACATTTCATTTTAAGTTTCATTAGTACTTTCTCCTTTATGTCTCATTCATTAGTTATGCGGAAAGATGTTCTAATCATCTTTACCTCTCGTCTTCTCTACTATAATTCATTTTGCACTAATTATCTATATTCATTTATTAAGAAAGTGTACAAAACAACATATTCCCCACCCTTTTCGCATCATTTATTATTAGTATCAAACTATTCTATTATACCTTTTATACAAATTATGCTTTTAGGGGTATTACCATATTCCATGTAGTTGTTGCTTTCTCAAACCCACCCGGGCCATCTGCTGTAGCAAAAAACATATGTGTTGCCTTTCCATCTTCAAATAAAATAAAGGGTCTCTCCAAACTTCCCATAACTTCTGTTTTTCCATCATCCCATTTTATTGTTCTGGAATAAGATTGTACCTGTTTTTGTATTTCCCAATCTACTCCATTTTTAGAATAAGCATAAGCACCACCATGTTCTTCCCCACATATATCTCCGAACATATCTTTTGCAATCATATGGTATCCTTCTTCAGCTTTCCATATAAATGGATCTTCTAGTACAAACTCTTCTTCTTCAAAAAGGGGCCTTTCAGAAATTTGCTCAAACTCTAGTTTTTTCACATCTCCTTTTGCTATTCCTAGCTGCATCTTACCATGTAAAAAACCATTTATCGGTGTATCAAGATACGGCCTTGATTTATAAATCATGATGACATTTCCATGTTCATCTACACATGGACTTGGGTTAGAAACAAATAAATTATCAAAATGATTCACCCTCGGTTCAAGTATTGGTTTATCAAATCTCTTCCATGGGCCTAAAATACTTTTAGACGTTGCTACTCCTATGCGTTTATTCGTACGAGCTACTACGACTCTTGGATCCCCAAACTTTAACTGCTCACCCTTTTCTACATCTAGAAATGGATGGGTTGTTCCTATATAATATAAATAGTAAGTATCCTTAAACTTTGTAATTACTGGATTATGCGTAGATCTTCCATCCCAATATTTAGCCCCTCGGCTTTCCAAGATAACTTCTTGAAACGCATAAGGTCCTTCTGGCGTATCAGATACAGCTCTTACTATTTCTGAATTAGTGAGCCATGTAGGATGCATCGGGTTTGAGTTATCCCATCTTGATGCAAACATATGATATTTCCCATCTTCTCCTTTGATGACAGAGCTACACCAAACCCAGTAGCCCTCCATTCTAAATCCACCATTTCTTACTGCTGGTTCCATCTTTTCCATTAAATCTATTGTTTTCATATGTATCTCCCTGGATTTTTCTATTAAAAGTTTATTTTCATACTCTTTGGCTTGCCTATATCATGTCCTTTTGGCATTTGGATACAAACTAATCTTTTGGTTTTTTCTTTTAGTGTAAGTTCTATCTCCACTTGCTCAATTTGTGTATTTTGAGTCGGATCACATACTGTTAAGTCATACCCTCCTTGCTGCTTTTCTAACATTATTACTAATTTATGTGAGGCTTTAATCATCCATTTTTCAGTCTCATAACTACTATTATCTTCATAGAATATGATTTGGAGTATGTCTTCAGATTGTGTTCCTACTATTTGTGTATAAGTATTGTTCTCTATTATTTTTACTGGATTTTCTTTTATATATACTTTGGGTTCTTGTTCTCCTAAGTACATCCAATAGGCATACTTATTATCTATAATTCCTTTACCATGTTCTATTCCTATCTGTAATACCTTTAGTGGATCATATTTAACCTCTGGCTTATTCATATTGAGTTTATCTAGATAGGTCTGCTTGCCTCCTATCCATTCTAAATACCCCCCTAGGTTACTCTCTTTTTCTTCTACTTTATTCTTCACATTAAGTTTGTCCCATACAGGTATTCTTTCTTCACAATTTATAGTTATTTTTCCATTTGTATACCGAGATACTACGCCATATAAAATTCCTTTTTGTTTAAAGTAGTACGTTTCTTCCTCTTCATCCTTTACATCTATTACTAGAGTATTCCCCTCCATCGTTTCTCGTATCAGGTCTACTCCATCACCACTATCTTTGTAGCAATCCACTTCTTGATCCCATTTGGTTTGATTAATAGAGGTCCATACTGAACGATCTAATTCAGGGCACTTATCAGTTATTCCTGCTCCCAAGCATACCATAGTATCTTCTATAATAAAGTAACTCTTATTTGCCCTAATACCAAAGAGGGCTTTATTGAAATCTTTTTCTACTCCTACTCCTACAGCTTCTCCTCTTTTGTTTTTATTCTTTTCATAGATAAATCCAGCTACTCCATTTTTCCCTTTACCTATACCTCCTGCAAAGTTATGTATGCTACTATAGCCTTTCCAATTATTCTCTGGTACAATCTCATCCATCTGTATATATCTTCCTGTAACTCCAGGTAGTAAACTCAGTTCCCAAGCTCCCATAGTTTCTTGATATTCATCCCCATCTTTAACAACCACATAGGAACCATCTGCCATAAAGAAATTCATCGTATCAGCCATAACAGCTGCACATTCTACACCATCACATCGACTAGAAGCCATATTAATATAAATGTAGTATGGTAATACTTTCTTTATCAAGCTATCATTATTCCAAAAATATCTCGTTCCTCTATAATCACCTTCTGGATATTCTAACATCTTTATATCCATTCGCTGTTCATAAAGTCTCTCCAGCTCCTCTTTTTGCCCATCCTCTAACAAATAATCCATATTCTCTAGTATACTAGGTACACACTCTGCTGCTAAACAAGATACTTTCATATCCCCTTTATAAGAAAAAATCATACGAGATTGCATCGGTGCATATTTCCCTCTGTAATGACTCCAGCTACTGCCTTTAATAAAATGAAGTAGACAATTTATATTTATCTCCCTTAGCTCTTCTTGCCATGGTGTTCCTTTTAATATCCCCATAAATTCCATTCCTTTAGTTATTGCATCTATAGGATATCCTTCATTATAAGCTTGTCTTCCATGTCCCCACCCAAATCCATCTGCACATATTCCTTCACTCCAAAAAGACTCCATGCTGTCATTAGCAGAAGTTTCTGTAAAGATGTTTTTAATAATATAGCAAACTGTATCCATCATCTCCACTGATTGCAGTATGATAGCCGTATAAAAAATAGGTCTATAACTTATAGCATTGCCACCAACCCACCATGCATGTCCCCTAAATCGCTCTGGACTTATAGGATGCTTATCTGTATGATTACCTCTTAAAGGTAATAACCATGCTTGCATCATACATTTCATTAATTGGCTATAGACTTCTTTTGTTAACTCACTCTCGCATTTATCCTCCTCTACCTCTATCATTTCCTTATAGAAAATATTATACAAGTTAACTGCTGCGCCAGGTATTGCAAATATAGAGCTATGGAATCTATTATTATACAAATCCGTCCTACTAGTTTCTTGCTCAAGATAATAACTTATAGCCTTGAACAATTTTTCTTTCGATTGAGTATCTATGTTAAATGATTCTGATAGGATGACAAGTCGCTGTATGATATGTACCAAATTTTCTATACTCTCTTCTATGTCTACAAATCTTCCTTCTGGATTAAGACACTCCATAGTGTTATTGAACTTAAAAACTTCTTTATACTGATTACGTAAGATTATTTGCCCTGCTAAGTTTTCTCTTATTTTTTTTAATGTCTTTTTCTTTTCTATCCATACTTCTTCTGTATTTCTCTTTAACACGTGTGTACACTCTGGACAGTTATACGCACTTTCCCATAATTCTTGCTTTACTATTTTTTCTTTCATGTTATGCCCTCTTATTATTTAGTAAAATAGGGCTACTCCTAATGTTATTAGAAATAGCCCTATTTTATTTTATTTATTATTTGTAAGCTCTATCGTATGCAGCTTGGTACGCTGCTAAAATTTCTTGTGCCCCTAATTCATTTGCTTTTTTAAGGTATCCATCAAATGAAGCATCTATATCTTCACTTCCAAGTACCCATTTTTGAACCATTTCTGATGTATATGATTTTAATGCTGGCTCTTTTTTACTAATAAGTTCTAATTCTTCTGGTGTTTGTACTAAACCTAAGTTAATTACCATTTCAACAAATGGGTTAGCTTCCATATAAAGGTCAATACCTTTAAGTGCTGCTTCATTTGTCCATTGTCTTTCATACTCAAAGTCTTGTGGATATCCAACTGAAATATATCCTAGCTCTTTCATTTGATCCGCTACTGGTGTTTCACCATTTAATACTTCATCTTTGAATACTGGTTTACCGTCTACTATATCATATGTTTGTCCTTCGATACCGAAGTTCATTGTTCTAGCACCTTCTTCTGAGAACATATAATCAAATAGTTTAATAGCTGCTACTGGATCTTTACAGTCTTTTGATACACTCCATCCCCAATCAGAGATTTGAGTTCTTGAATATTGTGTTCTTGATTTTCCATCTACAGCATTTGGAGGTAAAATAGCTGCAAAATCTAACCCTTCAATTTCACCTGCATATGTATCTTGGTATTTCGCTGTTGATGCTGCCCAGTCTGTTGTTGATGCACCAATGTTTTGTTGGAACATTACATCTCTTGTATCTTTACCTCTTGTATAGATTTCTGGGTCAATTAATCCCTCTGCATAAATTCTAGCTACATTTTTTACTGCTTCTTTAAATTCTGGTTGGTATTTATCATCTTTTACAATACCCTCTTCTACATAAGGATTGAACATTGCTCCATAAAGGTTGAATACTGCTGCAATTCCTGTTTTGTTCTCTCTATCAAAGTATCCAATCTCATCTTTTTTACCATTTCCGTTTGCATCTTGCTCTCTGAATGTTCTAAGTGCATTTTCATACTCTTCTACAGTTGTAGGAATAGCAAGGTTGAATTTATCTAACCAGTCTTTTCTAATAAACATGACTTCTGATACTTCTCCATCTGGAAGGTATGGAATGAAGTAGATATGTCCATCTGTTCCTGTTGCAGCTGCTTTTATTGATGGATTTTCATCTAAAACTTTTTGAAGATTTGGAGCATGCTCTGCGATTAAATCTTCAAGTGGTTGCACTAATTTATCTCCATTTTTCATAATGTTTGCTTTTGAAGCATGGATTACATCTGGAATATCTCCTGATGCTAACATCAGGTTGAACTGCTCATTTGCATCTCCACCTGGTGTTGTAGGTGCTACACCTTTTAATGTTAAGTTTGTATCTTGTTGTATTTTTTGCCAGATTGGTGAATCTGATTTAAATACACTTCCTCCATCGTAGAAGAAGAAGTCTAAAGTAACAGCTTCTGCAGTCTCTTCTTTTTTGTCTGTTGCTTCTGTTTTTGTTGTTTCTGTTTTAGGTGCTTCATTAGAAGATGAGCATCCTGTTAATACCATAATTCCTGCTAATGCTAAAGCTAGTGTACATTTCATTTTTAATTTCATTGTCATTCCCCTTTAGTTTATGTTTTTTTATAACTTTTAAAATTTATATTTAAATTTAAATAGTTTCTTATTTATAAGCTCTATCGTATGCTGCTTGGTATGCTGCTAGAATTTCATCTGACCCTAATTCTTTACATTTTTCTAGGTATTTATCAAATGAGCTATTGATATCTTCACTTCCAAGTACCCATTTTTGAAGCATTTCTTCTGTATAAGATTTAAGTGCTGGTCCTTTTTTACTGATGAGCTCTAATTCTTCTGGTGTTTGTGTTAAACCTAAGTTTGGTACAATATCTAAGAATGGATCAGCTTCTAAGTATAAATCAATTCCAGCAAGAGCTATATCATTTGTCCATTGTCTTTCATACTCAAAGTCTTGTGGATATCCAATTTGAAGGTATCCCATATCTTTTATTTGATCATTTACTGGTTTATCTGCATTTAATACTTCCTCTTTAAATACTGGTTTACCCTCTACCATATCATATGTTTCTCCTTCGATACCAAAGTTCATTACTCTAGCACCTTCTTCTGAGAACATATAATCAAATAATTTGATTGCATCTACTGGATCTTTACACTCTTTTGATATACCCCATCCACCATCATAAATCTGTGGTCTTGAGTACTGAGTCATTACTTCCCCATTTAAATTTGCTGGTTGAAGAATAGGTACCCACTCTAGACCTTCAATTTGTCCTTCATAAGTTGTTTGGTATTTTGCTGTTGATGCAATCCAGTCTGTTGTTGATGCTCCCATGTTGCCCTCAAACATCACTTCCCTTGAATCTTTACCTCTTGTATAGATTTCTGGATCAATAAGTCCTTCACTGTAGATTCTAGCTACGTTTTCTACTGTTGTTTTGAATTCTGGCTTATATCTATCATCTATAATCACACCATCTTTTACATAACGTTCAAATGATGCTCCGTATAAATTAAATACTGCTGCTATACCATTTTCTGTATTTCCAGCTCTATCAAAGTAACCAATCTCATCTTTTTTACCATTTTCATTTGCATCTTGCTCTCTAAATGTTCTAAGTGCTGTTTCATACTCTTCTACAGTTGTAGGAATTGGTAAGTTAAATTTATCTAACCAATCTTTTCTTATATACATAACCTCTGATACTTCTCCATCTGGAAGGTATGGTATATAGTAGATGTGTCCATCTGTTCCTGTTGCTGCCGCTTTTACATCCGGTCTTTCTTCTAACATTTTCTTGATGTTAGGAGCATGCTCATCAATTAAATCTTCAAGTGGTGTAAATAGCTTATCACCATTTTTAATAATATTAGCTTTAACTGCATGAATGATATCTGGAATATCTCCTGATGCTAGCATAAGATTGAATTGTTCATTATGCTCTCCACCTGGTGTTGTAGGTGCTGCTCCATTTAAAGTGATCCCTGTATCAGCTTGGATTTTTTTCCAAATTGGAGAGTCTGATTTAAATACTCTTAATCCATCATAGTAAAAGAAATCTAATGTTACATCTTTTTTAGTTTCTTCTTTTTTATCTGAAGTAGTAGTTGTTGTAGTGCCTTCTTCTACTTTAGCTCCACCTGTTGATGAACATCCTGTTAATACCATTATTCCTGCTAATGCTAATGCTAAAACACATTTCATTTTTAGTTTCATTGGAATCTCTCCTTTTTGCTCTCTTATTTTAAGTTACTCTCTTATTTAAGTTGCAGGTCATTTATGCTGACCATCCCTTGCTTCCCCTTTACTATATCTCACATTTTCACTAGTTTTCTATCTCCATTTATTATTGTTATGTGCAAAACAACATTTTTTTCTAATAATTACATCTGTCTTTTTGGTGATTAGATTGCATAGGCCCCTTTATATTTCCTTATTTATTAGTTAGTTAGTTATTTTCTTTGATATATCTTTTATTTATATTCTCCTTATGACATCCTTACCCTCCTTTTACCTACCTATTGATTTTACTAGGTTTATGTTTTATTTAATTGTTTTTCACTTTTAAATTTAACTCTTTATTTTGTTTATATAACTATATTTTTTAGTAAATTAAAATAATTTTCTTATGTATTTATACTTTTTCTCGTCTTTTCTTCTAGCTTTTCTCATTCCCTCTTTTTACTATGCTTATTATTTTAGAAATAAGGTTAAATCTGTTTTTTGGTATGCTTTCTTAAAAACTGAATACACATTTTCACTGCTATTAATATATAATTGAAGCAAATACTTTTATAAATTCTCAAACTTTTTTATCACCTCATTGGTGAAATTCACAAATAATTAAAAGGATACGGTAGATAACTATGAAAAAACAACCAAACTTACTTTTTATTTTTGCGGATCAATGGCGGCGTCAAGCTGTAGGTTTTAATCAGCAAGATAAAGTTATTACACCTACACTAGATGCGCTTTCTAAAGAATCTTTAGTCTTTCGTAATGCGATTAGTTCTTGTCCATTATGTTCTCCTTTTAGAGCTTCTTTATTTACAGGTAAATATCCTTTATCTAATGGTGTATTCACAAATTGTAAAACAGGACTTAACATTATGCTTAAAGAAGAAGAAACTTGTCTAAGTGATATTCTTCATGATAACGGCTATCAAACTGCTTATATCGGCAAATGGCATCTAGATATTCCTGAAAAGCACTACTTAGAGAATCCTATCTCTGGAGCTAAGGGCTGGGATGCTTATACTCCTCCAGGTAAAAAAAGACATCATTTCGACTTCTGGTATTCTTACGGGGCAGATGACCACCATTTCACACCTCATTACTGGATGGATTCATCAGAGCAAATCAAAGTGAATGAATGGTCTATTACTCACGAAACAAACGTAGCTATAGATTATATTAACATGCATAAGGATTCTCCATTTGCTATGTTTATTTCTTACAACCCACCGCATAGCCCTTATGACCTTGTTCCTGATAAGTATTTAGACCTCTACAAAGATACAGCAGTAGATTTTAGAGCTAATGTACAATTTGAGCATATTGGGTATCACACCCACGAACAAAAAGAGTATAATAAGGAAGAGATTACTACCATGACTAAGCAGTACTTCGCTGCTGTAACAGGTTTAGATGACCATATTGGTCAGGTCATTGATTGTCTCAAAGCCAATCAAATCGCTGATGATACCATTATTATCATTACTTCTGATCATGGCGATATGATGGGCTCTCATGGGTTAATGGCAAAACACGTATGGTATGAAGAATCTGTAGGTGTACCATTCATCCTTCATTGGAAAAATGGAGAACTTAAGACTGGTACTTCAGATATCGTCCTAGATACTACAGATATCATGCCAACTCTACTCCATTTATTGAATCTTAACTGTCCTGATTCAGTAGAAGGTATAGATATAGCTGATTGTATCTTAGAAACTGATATGCCTTCTCAGCTAGAAGCTAACAAACCAGGCTTCTTATGTTGCTTCCCTGGACGTGATGTATTCCAAGCAGAGTTTGAAAAGGCTGGGCTTAATCAGCTAGACTTTGGCTGGCGTGGTATTAGAACACCTGAATATACTTTTGTCATTCACCTAGGTTATTATCCAGACTGTACTACCCCTACAAAATTACTTTATGACCTCAAAAATGATCCTTATCAATTATCACCCATACCTTATGATAATGAGGCCTATAAAGATATCATCCAAAATTTAGAAACTCATCTACTTACTTGGCTAGAAAAACAAAATGATGGGTTCTTAAATATATTAAATAATCATTAAGGAGAATTTTTATGCCAAAACAATTTATTTTTATTATGACTGATACTCAAAGAGCTGATATGCTCGGGTGCTATGGCAACAAAAACATGATTACCCCTTCACTAGATAAGTTAAGTGAGGATGGCATTCGCTTTACTAATGCTTATACAACACAGCCAGTATGTGGACCAGCTCGTTCTGCACTTTTCACAGGGCTTTATCCACATAGTAATGGTTCTTGGACTAACTGTGTAGGTCTTGATGCTACTGTGAAAACTGTAGGTCAAAGACTTTCTCACGACAACGTTCATGCAGCTTACATCGGCAAATGGCATCTTGATGGTGGAGATTACTTTGGCCATGGTAAATGTCCGGATGGATGGGACGCCAATTACTGGTATGACATGAGAAATTATTTAAATGAACTTTCAGAAGATGAAAGATTTAAATCCCGTCAAGTAGATACTATTTTTGAAGGTGACGGCGTAGATGCTTCCTTTACATATGGCCGCAGATGCTCAGATAGAGCCATAGACTTTATAGAAAAACATAAAGATGAAGATTTCTTCCTCGTTGTATCTTATGATGAACCACATCACCCATTCCTAGCACCAAAGAAATATGCCCAGATGTACAAAGAGTACAACTTCCCTGTTAGTGAGAATGTGTTTGATTCACTTGAAAACAAACCCGAACATCACAAAGCTTGGGCTGGTCCTAGACTTCATGAAGACAGATCAAATTATATTATCAATGAAGCTGCTTACTTTGGTTCAAACACTTTCATAGATGATGAGATTGGTCGTGTATTAGAAGCTTATAGAACTAATACACCTGATGCTTTAATTATGTATACTTCTGACCACGGAGATCATCTTGGTTCACATCGCCTTGATAACAAAGGTGCTAGTATGTATGAGGAAATCACTAACATTCCATTCATCATCAGTGGAACGCCTGTTAAAGCAAGCAACGTTGTAAATGAGTATCCTATTTCTCATATTGATGTAACACCTTCTATTCTTGATTACTTCAATACAGAAAAATATGCTATGCTTCAAGGTAAATCTCTTCTGCCATTACTAAGAGATGCAGATGCTAAGATTAACAATGAAATCTTCGTTGAATTTGGTAGATACGAAATCGCACATGATTACTTTGGTGGATTCCAACCTATCCGCTGCATCTATGATGGTAGATACAAATTAGTTGTAAATTTACTTTCCTCAGATGAACTTTATGACTTAGAAAAAGACCCAGCTGAGATGGTTAACCTCATTGAAGATGAATCCCATCATGTACTAAGAGATAAAATGCATGATAAACTACTAGACTGGATGAATGAAACACGCGATCCATTCAGAGGTTACTACTGGGAAAGAAGACCTTGGAGAAAAGATGCACGTATTGCCAGCTGGAACTATACAGGCTACTGTAGACAAAAGTCTCCTGACTATGATGAACTAACAGAGTATAACTATACTACAGCACAAATCAATCCAAACCCTGTATACCAATTAGTTACCCCTGTTAATACAAGAGAAAATGAATTAAATAAATAATATGTTAAACTAGATAACGAGAAAAAATATTATACTTAAGGTGAGAATATGATAGAGATTACTAATAAAATTATGATTGATAACAAAGAAGTCAGAATCATGAGTGGTGCCATTCACTACTTTAGAATGGTAAAAGAAGATTACAAAGATCGTTTACTCAAATTAAAAGCTTGCGGATTCAACACAGTAGAAACTTATGTCGCTTGGAATATACATGAACCTAACAAAGGTGATTTTGTATTTGATGGTCATTTTGATTTAGATGCATTTATTCAAACAGCTGCAGAACTTGGGTTGTACGTTATTGTAAGACCTGGTCCATACATCTGTGCTGAATGGGACTTCGGCGGATTCCCAGCTTGGCTTTTAGAAGACAAAAACATGCAGTTAAGATGCTTCTACGAACCATACCTTAAACATGTTGACACCTGGTTTGATGCTTTAATGCCTCATATCGTTCCTTATTTACATACAAATGGCGGTCCTGTTATTGCTGTTCAAGTTGAAAATGAATATGGTAGCTACGGGGATGACAAAAAATACCTAGAATATATGAGACAAGGTCTTATTGCGAGAGGTGTAGATGTTCCTTTATTCACATCTGATGGCAGTACGGACTATATGCTTACAGGTGGTACCCTTCCAAACGTCTTCAAGACAGCTAACTTCGGTGGGCATGTAGATGAAAACTTTGATAAACTATTACAGCACCAACCAAATATGCCTCTTATGTGTATGGAATTTTGGGATGGTTGGTTCGATCACTGGGGTGTAGCTCACCACACTAGAGAATCAGAAGAAGTTATCAGTGTATTTGAAGAAATGTTAGCAAGAAATGCTCATGTTAACTTCTACATGTTCCATGGCGGTACGAACTTCGGCTTTATGAATGGTGCTAACTTCTATGAAAAGTATAATCCAACAGCTACAAGCTACGATTACTGCGCACTTCTTACAGAAGCGGGTGATATCACGCCAACTTATTTAAAAGTACGTGAAACCATCGAAAAGCACTTTGGCAAAGTAGAAATGGACATTCCAGCTAACTCTATCAAAAAAGCTTACGGCAAAGTAACCTTCACGAAGCAAGCCAAACTCTTTGAGAACCTTGAGAATCTTTGCGAAGTAAAACATAGTCAGGTACCTCTTAATATGGAAGCTCTTGGTCAAAACTATGGTTATATCTTCTACCGTAAGCAAGTTGAAGGGCCAAGAGAAAAGTTATCTCTTAAAATCTTAAACGTACACGATAGAGCACAAATCTTCTTAGATGATAAAGACCTTGGCATCTATTCAAGAGATGAAAAGCAAGAGTTAGAAATCTCTATCCCTAAAGAAGGCGCTAAATTAGAAGTACTTGTAGAAAACTTAGGTAGAGTAAACTACGGCGCCGAACTTCAAGACTATAAAGGCATCACTAAAGGTATCACTATCGGGGATCGTTTCATCTTTGGTTTTGATATTTATAATCTTGAAATGAATAACTTAGAGAAGCTTAGCTTTACACCAGTTACTTCTGACATTGCTACACCAAGTTTCTACCAAGCAACTTTCGAAGTTGATCAAAAACATGATACTTTCCTTAAATTTGAACACTTAACTAAGGGGTTTGTTCTTATTAATGGATTCAATATCGGTAGATACTGGAACATAGGACCTCAAGAAACACTTTATGTACCTTCTCACCTACTTAAAGAAGGCACTAATGAACTCGTTATCTTCGAACAACATGGCGCAAAAGAGCTCTCTATTGAGTTTGTAGATACTGCTATCTTAGGCTAATTACAGCTAATCATTTAACACTTAGAGGGAATATCTCAGATACAAGGTAATCTAATCAGATTATCAGAGGTACTCCCTCTTTTTATACACTTATTTAAGATGGGATAAATTCATTAACCTTATCCTATTTAACATATTATACTTAATAGTGTATAATATATTTATACACCTATTCCAAGATATTAAAGGAGTTACTATGAAAACTTTCAATTCACAAAATTTAGAACAACTCTCACACTACTGTCAATCTCACTTTTCACATGATGTCACACATATCCTTCGCATTGCAGATGAAGTGTGTGAGCAAACTTTCTTATTCGACCTGCCTTGGGACATGGAACGTACTTTTATACCTTATACATTCAAAGATGAAATAGACTGGGATTACTCAGCTAATGGAGATGAAGAATGGACCTTTATGCTAGCTAGACATCGCTACATGGTATGTCTTGGACAAGCTTACTCACTGACAAAAGATGAGAAGTATGCTTTAGCTTTCGTTAGATTATGTAGTGATTTCATCGATCACGCTCCACTTACACCCGTGTCTCCTAAGACAACCTGGCGTACGATTGATTCAGCTATTCGCATCGAGAACTGGATTAAAGCCTATAGCCATATGAATGATAGCGTTCATTTCACCACAGAGTTCAAAGACAAGCTTTTTACATCACTTATAGAGCATGGTACATACTTACATCACTATCATGATACCTTTAGAACCCTTAGTAACTGGGGCGTTCTTCAGTACAATGGACTTCTTCTTCTTGGGCTATTTATGCCAGAGCATCCACTTAGTGAATCCTTTATCCAAACAGCTTTAACCCACTTAGAGACACAGGCCAAAATACAGGTGATGGATGATGGCGCTCACTGGGAACAATCTCCGATGTATCACAACGAAGTTCTTCATTGCTATCTCAATGTGGTTCATATGGCTAAAGTAAATCATCTAGAGTTACCAGCTATCATCTTAGAAAAAACAAAAGCAATGTGCTATGCTAACCTTTACTGGGCTAAGCCAAATCATCATCAAGTCATTCAAAGTGATTCTGATGATACTGATGTAAGAGACCTTATTACAAAAGGTGCTTATCTCTTTGCAGACCCAGTTCTTAAATTTGCTGGTTACGAAAGGCTAGACTTTGAAGCTGCTTGGGATTTAGGTTTAGAGGCTATTAAAACTTATGAAGAACTTGACTCTACTCCTCCGGCTGTTACTTCAATCCCGTTATCAGATAGTGGTAATTATTATCTTAGAGACTCTTGGGAAGAAAACGCAAACTTTATGCACTTCCGCTGTGGTACTCTAGGAAGTGGTCACGGCCATGCCGATCTCTTACATATTGATTTAGCAGCTTATGGTGAAGATATCCTTATAGATAGTGGTCGTTACACTTATCTTAATACTAAAGAACGCTTAGACCTGAAATCTTCTTCAGCTCACAACACAACAACTGTAGATAATCTACAATTCTCAGAATGCACTGATTCTTGGGGTTATGGACATCTTGCCAAATATGTCAAAGGTAATTTTATCACTAAAGGAAACTATGAAATGGTATCTGGCAGTCATCTAGGCTATATGACTCTTCCAAATGGCGGTATCTACACAACACGTAAAGTCATCTATATCAAACCAGATATCTTTGTTATTGTAGATGCCTTCTATGGTCAAGGTGTTCACACTTATGAAGAACATTTCCACTTCAATAACGAAGGGACATTATCTGTAGATGAATCTGCTATCTATACAGGTCAAAAAGCTCACGCCAAGCTTATCTGTGTATCACCTGATGTTACTTCTGAGATATTAGATAGTCAGCTTTCTAAGCATTACAACAAAATAGAGACTAACCAAAAAGTTAAGTTCTCTAAAAATGGTGATGGCTTTACTTCTATGCTCTCTATTATCTCCACAGATTCTGTAGATACACCAAGTAATTTTACAGCTATCAAAGTTCCAGTATCCTTTGCTGGAAAAGGTACTCTATTACGTGATGACCAAGTGGAAGCCATCCACATTACCAAAGGAACTAAAGAGTATACAGTAATCATCTGCCACAACGAAGTAATCGGTGGTGTTGACTTACTTGTTGCTAATGGCCACCAAGGTTATGGAGAAGTCATGGTCTTTGATAAATGCGGTGACCTTACTGTCCTAAGTTGGTAAACCCCACTAGGACACTTATATTCTAGTGGTATTCACATCTTAATATTATTTACATCTTAGTGCTACTTAAACAGGCTACAGCAAAAAAAGGGGATTTCTCCCCTTTTTTATTTATTATCTTATTTAACACACTATACTTAATTATATTTGGAGGTTTACTATGCATCCTATTATTCATACCAAGTTATTAACATCTCTTGAAAAAGTCTTTCCTCACATTTGCCCAAAAGGTACCTTCACTCATATGCCTTCTATCTTTAAAAATGAAGCTTTTTCTTTTCAAGTAGCTTACACCAGTGAATCAGGGAATTTCGGTGACTACCCCGTACTTTCTATAGATATAGAGTCTCCTCTTAAAGATTTTATCTCTATTAAGTCTGTAGGTCTTGTTCCTTCTGAGCTTCCTGCACCCTTTCATTGTGATGATGATTATCTTTGTACTACTCCAGGCCTATTCCCAGATCCTCTTCTTCCTCTAGAGTCCCTAAAAGTAAAAGTTCTACCCCTTCAGTGGCGTGCGCTTTGGATAGAATTAAAATCTACAACAGATTTACCACCTGGTACTCATCCTATTTCTATCTACTTCAAAAATAAAGAAAATGAAGTTGTTGCCTCTGAGACACTTGTCTTTAAAATTATAGATGCTTATCTACCGAAACAAAGATTAATCCATACGGAATGGTTTCACGTAGATTGTCTTAGTAACTTCTACACTACTAAAGTTTTCTCTGAAAAACATTGGGAGCTCATAGAAAACTTCCTACATACTGCAAGTTCACATGGTATGAATATGATTCTAACACCTTTATTCACACCACCTCTTGATACAGAAATAGGTGGGGAACGCCCTACCGTACAACTTATAGATGTCTCTATTCAAGATGGTAGCTATGCCTTTAGCTTTGATAAATTAGATAGATGGATTACAACTTGCCAAAGGGTTGGCATTGAATACTTCGAGATGTCTCACCTCTTTACTCAGTGGGGTGCTACTTCTATACCAAAGATTATGGCTACCGTAGAGGGTACTTACCAAAAACTATTTGGCTGGGGAGATTCAGCCCTTGATCCTCGCTATAAATCATTCCTAGAAGACTTCCTACCACAACTTGTCACTTTCATCACATCTCGTGGTATTCGCAGCTGCTGTTACTTCCACATCTCTGATGAACCTAGCCTCACACAAGTGGATACGTACAAAAAAGCTAAAGCTTTAGTTAAAGATATACTTCAAGACTTCCCTATTATAGATGCTCTTTCAAATATAGAGTTCTACAAAAGCTCTGCTATTGATCTCCCTATTCCATCTAATGACCATATCGGAGCTTTCATTGATGCTGATGTACCAAATCTATGGACCTACTACTGCTGTGCCCAATACAAAAAGGTAAGCAACCGTTTTATGTCTATGCCAAGCTACCGTAATCGCATTATTGCTACTCAGCTTTTCAAATACGATATAGCTGGCTTCTTACACTGGGGATACAACTTCTGGAATACACAATTTTCTAAAAAGGCCATTGATCCTTTCAAAATCACAGATGCTGGCCAGGCCTTTCCATCTGGCGATGCCTTTTTAGTTTACCCAGGAAATAATGAGGCTATAGAATCCATCCGCCTCAAGGTTTTTGCTGAAGCTCTCTATGATTTACGTGCTATGGATTTACTAGCAACCCTCACTTCCAAAGAATACGTTATGAACCTTATAGAAGGCGACTTACTAGAACCTATCACATTTAATCAATATCCAAAATCACAGGATTATATCCTAAATTTAAGATTTGTAATCAATGAACATATTATCAAACACCTTTAAAGCTATTTTTCACTAAACCTTTTCATACAAAAAGCAGGGTGCCCATCTTAGGCTCCCTGCTTTTTAATCATAATAGCTATTTCATTTATAATAATAATTTATAAGTCCTTAAACACCATCTTACTTGTAAAGTATATTATTTTTCCATCAAGGCTTGTTCCTTGAACAAGTGTATGACCTTCTTCATCTAAGCCTCTGATCATAGTTACTTCATCCCCCTCTACTATAGAGGTTACATAGTTAGTCTGTATACTTTGCACTTCTTTTTGCACATGCTCCTTCGCTGTCATCATATCCACAGCCCATCTTACATAATGTGCATTATTCATATGTCCATTGACATCTATTTCACTATATCTCGCCTTACGTATATCTTGTAAGGTAATAGTTACAGGTGCCTTAAGTTTAGGTAATACCTCTCCTTCATAGGGATAGCATAGCTTTTCAAAGTTACCTTTTAAGCCACTTGGCCTAACAGGTCTATTAGTGCCAGTATCCATCAAGATATAATCTCCTATGATATAACCTATAGCCTCATTTTGCTTATTGTAAATATCAAATCTCCTCACAGCAAAAAGCTTATCTATTCCTGCTGGATAGGTTTTTATTGTTATTGTCTCTTCCCAATTCGGATACTCTTCTAAGTACATTTTTGCTCTTGATACAATCCAATAAACCTCTTTTTCTTGTCCAAAGAAGTTAAGTCCCAATTGGTTTGCATGTTCCCCACCTATTTCTTGCATATAGTCTACAAGTGAGCTCATTCTAAGCTTCATACTTCTATCTACATCTCTAAAACCAATGTTAAATGATTTGGTATATTTCTCTATCACCTTTTTCCTCCTTTCTTATGTATTTAAAAACTGGATAGCCCTTCCCTTAGGCTACCCAGCTTCTCATCTTTAAATCTCTGAATCTGTAAAAATACCTACTTTTTTAAGTGTTGGCGCTACGCGGGATTCTAGTATTTTGAGAATCACCTGTTGTGTTTGCACTGTATCAAACTTACAGATTCTACAAGACCCTACAGTTGTTCCAGTATAAACTTTCTTCATTTCTGAATCTTCTCTTATCCATACTTCAAAACTTTCAATACGTTGGCTTAAAGCAATCTGCTCTTCTAATACAACATGGTTAATAGGATATACTTTATCAAATGCAAAAGTTACATTCACAGATTCTACACCATCTGGTGTTTTAAAGTAACTTGGATCATCTACTTTAACACTTTCCACGCTATGTAATGTTTCTTCACTATCTACTGTTATATGTGCCTTAGTAATCATATCATTACTAAATGTTTTTTCAATATACTTACCTATTTCCTCTAAACGCTTTACATCGTTTTCATGAATAAGCCCTCTTTTATCTGGTGGAATATTAAGTAAAAGTGTTGCATTGCCACCTACTGAATTATAGTAGATATCTATAAGTTTTTCTAGGGGCTTTACAGCTTCATCTTCTTCCTTATGATAAAACCAGCCTGGTCTAATCGATGTATCTACCTCTGCTGGGTACCAAATAAGGTTATACTCTTTTTCTAATATCTCACGACTTCCTAAGTCTTGATCTTTGTGTTTAACCGTACGTTCTCTAAATGCTTCATCATCTTGCTGCTGAGAATTTTCTGCTACATAATCAGGAATAGCCAGTCTACTTGGCACTACATTCCACTCTGACTCACGGCAATCTCCCGCTTCATTTCCACACCATCTTACATCTGGACCACAAATCGTAATAGCCGCTTCTGGCTGCAATTTACGAATATGCTCATAATATCTCTTCCAGTCATAAACTTGTTTTTTGCCATTTGGACCTTCGCCGCATGCACCATCAAACCATACACTAAATAATTCACCATAACTTGTGAGTAACTCTGTAAGTTGATCTATAAAGTAATCATTATAGGCCTCTGAATCCCCATAACGCACATCATGTCTATCCCATGGTGAGAGATATACACCAAACTTCAAATCGTACTTTTTACAAGACTCTGAAAGCTCTCTAACAACATCCCCTTGCCCCTTTTTGTAAGGACTATTTTTAACACTATGCTCTGTATACGCACTTGGCCATAAGCAGAATCCATCATGATGTTTACAAGTTAATATAACAGCCTTAATCCCTGCTTTTTTAAGACTTACCACCCATTGATCTGTATCTAACTGAGTTGGATTAAAACATGCTGGATCCTCTGTTCCATATCCCCACTCACTATCATAGAAAGTATTTATACCAAAATGGATAAAAGAATAAAATTTTAATTCATGCCATTTAAGTTGTCTTGCAGAAGGCACTACCCCTATTAGTCTTTGTGTTAATTGGCTCACAAGTATTCTCCTTAGAATATAATATTTTGTTATAGCTTATTATAACTTATGGAGAATATATTTAAAATAATAAATTATCTATACTATTCTTTTTTTTGTGTCATTCCAACAAGTTTAGTTGTTAGGTGAATAGGTAGACTACTCATTCCCATTACTGCCATCTTATTAATTGTACCTGGTACAATTATGCCTTTCCCCCTTAGCATACCTTTATAGGCAATTTCCGCTACTTCTTCTGCACTCATAGCTAACTTTTTGGTTAGATCTGTTTTTTGCATCTTAGCTGTTTCTTGAAAGGCTGTCTTAGTTGGTCCTGGACATAAAATACTTACTTGTATATTTTCTTTTTTTAGCTCTTCTCTAATCGCCATAGATAGAGAAAGGATATAAGATTTGGATGCATAGTATACAGACATATAAGGTCCTGGTGCAAAGGCAGCTGTTGAAGCCACTTGCAAGATAGTTCCTCCCTTTAAAATATGCTTTGTTATTACTTTCAGTAGGTAGGTAAACCCTCCTATATTAGTATCTATGATAGCCATGTCTTCACTTAATCCGACTTGATTAAACCTGCCAAAACTCCCAATTCCTGCATTATTAACAAATATCTCTACACCAATTCCTTGTTCTTCTATCCATTTCCCTAATCTATCACTATCCATTCTACGTGATACATCCATTTGAAAGGAAATAACTTTTATATCATATTTCTTAAGTAAATCATCTTGTAAGTAGTCTAACTTCACCTTATTTCTTCCTATCAAAATAAGGTTATAACCTTCCCTCGCCAACTTATATACAAGCGCTTTGCCTATTCCACTTGTTGCTCCCGTAATAACGGAGTAAATCTTTGAATTCATTTTATCCTCCCCCTTCAATACTCCCTATCTTACAAACATTGCATCTCCAAAACTAAAGAATCTATATTGCTCTTTAACCGCTTCATTATACGCTGCTAAAACAGGTTCTTTACCCGCTAAAGCACTTACTAACATAATCAGTGTAGATTCTGGTAAATGGAAATTAGTAATAAGTGCATCGATGCATTTAAACTTATAGCCTGGATAGATAAAGATGTTTGTCCATCCACTTCCTGCTTTAATCTTACCCTCTTCATCTGCGTTAGACTCAAGTGTACGTGTACTTGTTGTCCCTACAGGAATAATTCTTCCACCCTTTGCTTTTACCCCATTGATGATGGCTGCATTTTCTTCATCTATCATATAAAATTCTGAATGCATCTCATGCGCCAATACATCCTCTACCTTAACAGGTCTAAAAGTTCCAAGCCCTACATGAAGTGTGACATATGCAATCTGAACACCTTTCCCCCTAATCTTATCTAGTAGTTCTGTTGTAAAGTGTAACCCTGCAGTTGGCGCTGCTGCACTTCCATCATGTTTAGAATATACTGTCTGATAACGCTCTTTATCTTCTAATTTTTCATGGATATATGGTGGCAATGGCATTTCACCTAATCTGTCTAAGGCTTCTTCAAACACGCCTTCATATTCAAATTCTACTACTCTTTTACCATCTTCTATAATTTCTTTAATAGTGGCGCTCACAATACCTTCTCCAAATATAACTTTATCTCCAACTTTTGCTTTTTTTCCTGGTTTTACAAGCACTTCCCATCTATCTTTTTCTATGCGAGTAAGTAATAAGAACTCTACCTTCCCACCCGATCCTTCTCTAGCTCCAAATAATCTTGCTGGGATAACTCTTGTATTATTAAGAACCACACAATCTCCATCTTTTAGTTCTTCTATAATATCATAAAAATGTTTGTGCTGTATTTCACCTGTTTCTTTATTTAGGCACATAAGCCTTGAAGATGTTCTATCTTGAAGCGGTACCTGTGCTATAAGCTCCTCCGGAAGATAAAAGTCAAAATCTGCTGTTCTCATATTTTGTTCCTTTCTGAATAAAGTTGGTAAATCTATTATCTATCAACCTTAATTTTTCGTCATGTAATTTTTTCTTATTACTAAGCATGTTCATAAGCTATCTTTCATATTCTCTTGCCTATTATTAAATCATAAAAACATCTATTTGACAATAAAGTTACTCATATTATTGACCAACTGGTTTGCTTATATTATAATTAAAACAAACTATCTGGTTTGCTTTTCAAAGGAGAATGATAATGAGACGACAAGAACAAAATGAGAGTAGTAAAGAAAAGATTTTAAAAGCAGCACTTCAAGAGTTCGGTGAAAAAGGATATCACCTCGCTTCCACCAATTGTATTTGCAAGAATAACGAAATTTCTAAAGGCCTATTATTTCACTATTATAAAACTAAAGATGATTTGTTTTTAATCTGTGTTGAAACATGTTTTAATGCACTGAGCGATTATTTAACACAACATCTAACATGTGAAATGCAAGATTTGAAAAAAGTTCTTAATCATTATTTCGAGATAAGATTTAATTTTTTTAAGCAATATCCTTTATATGAACAAATTTTTTATACAGCGGTCATTGATACGCCTTTGCATCTCACACAGCAAATAGAAGTCCTCAGAATAGGACTCAATGAACTTAATAAAAATTTCTTAACAAATCTCACTAATCAGTTAGAGATTAAACCCACTGTAAATATCAACCATGTGATTTCGCTTATTTATGAGATAAGTAACTATCTACATATGAAGTATAAGGGGGATTATTCAAATGACTTACAAAAAAAGCATGAGGTAATCATAACCCATAGTAAAGAGATACAAGAGATGATTATATTATTATTTTATGGCATTGTTAAATAGAAAGGAGCAATAAGTATGCTAAAAGGATTATTATTATTGATTGTTTTTATAGGAATAGCTTTTATTGTAGGTAAACTTGTATCAAAGGCAAAACTGCCAGCTATATTAGGTTGGTTAATAACGGGGATGCTCATCGGCCCTTATGCTCTGGGCTGGCTTAATGAAGAGATTATGAATAGTTCATGGTTTCATATTATTGTTAATATAGGCGAAGTTTCTGTCGGATTATTAATAGGAACTGAGCTTATTTGGAAAGAGCTAAAGAAATCTGGAAAACAAATTATAACTATTTGTTTATCAGAAGCCTTGGGAGCCTTTCTTGTCGTTACTTTAGTATTTAGTATAGTTTTTCTAATAACAGGTATCCCACTTTATCTTGCTTTTATTTTTGGAGCCATTGCACTAGCTACAGCACCAGCACCTTCTATTTCAATTGTTAATGAGTATAAGACAAAAGGTCCTGTAACTAAAACACTTATTCCTCTAGCTGCTTTAGATGATGTTGTCGCATTAGTTGTATTCTTTTTAGTCATTGGCATTGTAGCGGGCGTCATATCAGATGTTCAAATCCCTATATACTTTGCACCTCTCATGATTCTTATGCCTATTATCATCGGTGGCGCAACCGGATTTGTTTCTGGCCATATCTTAAAAAGAAATACGACAAAAAAAATAACTCTCCTCTGTACTTTAGGATGTATATTAGGCACTTCACTTATAGGTATACTCATTAATAATTATGCCTTACCAAAACCAGTCCTTAATCTCATGTTAGTAGGTGTTGCCTTTTCAGCAACCTTTGCCAATATGGTAAGCAAAGAAAGATTAGAAGCCATTATGGACTCTGCTATGCCTATGATTGGTATTTTTATGATTGTTGTTATTCTTAATTTAGGCGCACCATTAGATTATCATCTTATTCTAGGCGCAGGGGCATTCACTGTTATTTATATCATTACACGTGCTATAGGTAAAATAGGCGGATCTTATATAGGTGCTAGTATTTCTCATGCCCCACTTACAGTTAAGAAATATTTAGGACTCACTTTACTTCCCCATTCAGGAGTCTCTCTGATTTTCACAGGATTAGCTGTAAATGTACTCATGGGTCCTGATCCTGAAAGTGCTACAATTATACAAGGCACTATTGCTGCTGCTGCAGTTATTAATGAAATAATCGCTGTATTCTTAGCAAAACAAGGCTTTAAATTAGCTGGAGAATTAAATAGTGATGAAATAGCTATAACAGATACGACCGATACCACTCTATCAAATCAATAATCTCCACTCTAAACTTATTCACTGCTTGGCTATACTTATCTCATTAAAATTTTGTTAATAAATAAGGTTGTGGAAAATCTACCCAGGATTCCCACAACCTTATTTATTTTGTATTTTTATTACTACTCTATTTCTATACCCGTGTAATAGTATTCTAGTATTTCATCATAAGTATAACCTTCTTCAGCCATACCTCTTGCACCACTCTGAGACATCCCTACACCATGTCCAAATCCTTGTCCATATATCGTTACATCTCCATAAACCACATTTTGTTTACTTGATACTTCAGGTTTCATCCCTGGTTTTGTAGCTGTTGTTAACTCTATTATCTCGTTTGCGCTTTGTACTACGCTATTTTTCCCTAATTCTGCAATATCATTGACACTCATCACAAAAGCATCTTTAAGGTTAGAGTTTATAATATCATCACTACTCATTAGTGTAACTTCTTTTACAGTCGCTTCTACCTCATTACTAGTGTTATAATCTAAACTAAAATTAAACATACGGCTTTTCAGAGAACCTCCACTACTTCCACTAAAGAAAGTTCTTACATTTTCCCCAGTTAAGCTATAAGTTCCTGATGTTCCTAATATATTTAACTCACCCACTCTACCACTTGATGTTCTAGATGCTATTTCTACGCCTTCTACTTTGCCAATCTTTGCACCTTTATTATCTGCACACTCTTGGATTTCTTTCAATGTGATAGTTCTAGTCCACGGCGCTGCTTCGGGCTTTGTCTCACCAGAGTCTGGCACCGCTACTAAATAAGGTACGTCATTGCCCCATACATCCTTGGCACTTTCTGTATACCCTCCACTCGTTGAGAAGTATAATGTTTCTGCTATTTTCCCATTATAAGTCGCAACAAACCCGCTTGTTTCGTCTACAGCCTGCGATGTTCTTGCATTTTCAATACTTACGCCTTTATACACCTGACTTGTTACTGTATCTACTAAGTTATATCCTTTTTTAATCTGTCTATTATATTGATAAATAGCCATAGACCTTGCTGCTACAGCTTGCGCTTTGAGTGCTTCTAGCGGCCAAGAAGGTACCATCTCTGCTGGTACTACACCATATAAGTAATCTTCCATATCTACTGTATTAACTGCTGTTAATCCTTTAGACTGCCCATTCACCACACTTATAGCACCTCTATACCCTCTACTTCCTACTGTTGTTACTGGAAACCCATAATCAAAGTCTATCCCTTGAAACTCTATAGCCACTTTATCATTTTCTGCAATTAAAACAAGTTCATTCTCATCATTATAAATTGCAATACGTTTGCCATTATCTAAAACAGCAAATACATCCTCACTATCTTCATCTATGTACACTCTATAGACGCCTGGCTGCTCATATACTGGTACCCCATTATATCTTTCAGCTTCCATTGTAGCCTCTTCTAAAGTATCAAATACTTCATCTAACTCATAATATTTACTGAATACTCTTTTTATAGTAATGGACTTACTTTCAAGCTGTCCATCTTCTCTAAATCTATTGCCTACGCTATATCCTATAAGTAGTTCATCATCACTGCTTATAACTATACTATCTGCATCTTTGTAAACTGACTCTAAACCAATTTTAATAGTCTCTGGTACATCTACACTTGCAAAAACATTTAGCTGTAGTACACTTAACACCATAATCATTATAAATCCTATGTATTTTTTATAGCTCCGTCTCAAGCCCTTTCCTCCTTTGTATATACCTATCTATTCTAAGGTCTATTATATAAGGATATCTACCAAAAATCTACAATTTATAGTAATCTACACAACTTTTCATCTCTTGCAGCCACTCTTCTATAGCCTTATCATCTAACTCCTCCTTACAAAACTCCTTAAAATAAGCCTTAAGCTGATTTTGACTAAGATACTGATTGGCTCCTAGTATTTCTTGATTCTTATTAATCGTCTTGTAATACCCATACTGACTACCATTATAAGAAACCAAATTTTTATAAATACTATAAAACACCTTCCAGTTGGCTCTACAAGGTTCATCTAAATATTCTTCCCATTTCCACTTACAAAAATTCCACCATATAGGATGTACATCTATCATATATCCCTTTATTTCGCTATTTTCTTTTTCTTGCCATATCTCATTAAGATTTTTTATGTACTTACTAATAGGGATAATACTTAGTTCATCCTCTCTTTCATATATAAATACTTCATCTATGTACTTATACCGTGAAATAAGAAATGGAAGTTTCACTGCATGCCATTTAGGCATATCTAATATCAATCTCACTCTTTTATTTTTACTTTTACACATTTTAGAAATACTATGTAACATCTGACTATATGGCATATAAGTAGGCTTAGGATTCAAAAAATCTAAGAACATACCTTTTTCGTTACTTTGGCCTATCAGCACAAGTGTAATCTGAGTATCCTCCAGTCTATCAAACCCCTTACTTAAGAAATCTTCTATCTCTTCTCTATTTGAAGAGTCCCTCATTTGCATCTCCATTGTCTTCACTTGTTGCGTATCTGTCCTTAAATATTCCCAAACACCTTCCGCCTTTACCGTATCTATCCTATCCTTAATCTCCTCAAACCTTTTATACATAGCTAGACAACTACTCCCAAATATATAGCCTCTGGCAAAAATACCCCCATCTTCTTTTCCTATTTTCTCCAACTCTTGTTGTAAACTAGAAGCAATCCCACAATTTCCTCCCCCATATATGAGCACACTCTCTCTATTCATATGCGCTTACTCCTATTCCTTCTCTTTTCTACTATGTATATGCTTTGTCCCTCTAACTTAAAACACTAATTCATCACACTCTATTGATTAAATCATTTAATCCTTCATTCATCGGCCCCTTTCCTATCTCGTATAAACAATAACATCACGCATTCATCTACTGCCATAGTAATCCATATGCCCACAAGTCCACAACCTAATACTATCCCTAATATGTAAGCAAAAGCTGCCGCGATTCTCCACCAGAAGGAATACCCATTTTCAAACTATTTATTGACATTCTGCCTTATTCATTTTATTATAAAGAGGTAATGACATCATTACATTATTCTATAACGAGGTGATATTACTATGTCTAATATTTTCGGATTTTCATCTTCAAAGCTTGAAGAATTAGGTGCTACATATACTGCAACAGAGGTTTATCAACAACCAAGACTTTGGGAAGAAGCTATTCGTTACATCAAAGAAAACGAATCAAACTTTGCTAAGTTTATGAACAAAGTGCTTGCTACACCTAACTTAAATATCGTTTTAACAGGTGCTGGTACTTCAGCTTACGTAGGAGATACAATTTATTCTCATATTGAAACAGCAACAAAAGTTCCTACTTTTGCTATTGCTACAACAGATATTGTATCTAACCCAGATAATTTTATCAAAAAAGAAACACCATACTTATTAGTATCTTTTGCTCGTTCTGGCAATAGCCCAGAGAGCGTTGCAGCTTACAACTTATTTGAACAAAAAGCTGATACAGTATACCAACTTGTTATTACATGTAATAAAGATGGTGCACTTGCTAAGAAAGCTTCTAGCACAGACAAAGGTCTTCTTATGCTTATGCCAGAAGAGTCAAATGATAAGAGTTTTGCAATGACTAGCTCATTTACTTGTATGATGCTTTCTGCACTTCTTATGTTTGAACTTGGTAACTTAGAAAACAATGCAAAAACTTTTGAAGAAGTTATTGCAAACGGAAAAAACATTCTTGATAATAATTGGGAAGAAATCAAATCCATTTCTGATTTAGGATATGACCGTATCGTTTACCTTGGATCTGGCGCACTTGCTGGTCTTTGTAAAGAAATGGCTCTTAAAAACTTAGAACTTACTTCAGGAAAATACATTACTGTATGTGAATCAGTTCTTGGATTTAGACATGGCCCAAAATCAATCATTAACGATAGAACACTCATTGTCTTCTTAACTTCAACTAACGAGTATACTCACCTTTATGACTTTGACTTAATCAAAGAAGTTTACACAGATAATGGCGAGCAAAAAGTTATTACTTTAGATTACATGAATCGTGAAAACTTAAGAGAAATCTCTGATACATACATGAATAGTAAGGGTAGCCAAGTTGCTGATGCCTTTGCTGCATTTAACTACATCTTATTTGGTCAAATCTTTGCATTATTCAACGCTATCAATCTTGCTATCTCACCAGATAATCCAAGACCTGATGGAACAGTTAACCGTGTTGTTCAAGGCGTAATCATCCACGAAGCAAACTAATTATAGATACGTACGAAAGGAAGATTCTTATGAATAAATTAACTTCTACAAAAAACATGCTTGAAAAAGCAATGCAAGGTGGCTATGCTATCCCTGCTTTCAATATCCATAACTTAGAGACTATGCAAGTTGTTCTTGAAACAGCTGCTGAGCTTAACTCACCAGTTATTCTTGCTGGTACTCCATCTACAATTGACTATGCTGGAGATAAATACATAAAAGCTATCGCTGAGGCTGCAGTTCGTGACTTAGAAATCCCTCTTGCGATTCACCTTGATCACTTTGAAGAATTTGAACTTATCAAAAAACACATTGATGCTGGTTTCACATCATGTATGATTGATGCTTCTCACCTATCATTTGAAGAAAACATTGCAGTTGTAAAAGAAGTTGTTGAGTACGCTCATCGTTTTGATGTAACTGTAGAAGCTGAGCTTGGTAGACTTGTAGGTGTTGAAGATGACCTTGTAGTAGATAGTTCACTTAGTGCTTATACAGATCCTGAGACTGCTGCTGAATTTGTAGAGCGTACTGGTATTGATTCATTAGCTATCGCTATTGGAACTTGCCATGGTTTATACAAAGGTACTCCAGAACTTGACTTTGAAAGACTCGTAGAAATCAGAAACAGAGTAAGTGTTCCACTTGTACTTCACGGAGCATCTGATGTACCTGATGAATTAGTTGAAAAAGCTATTTCTCTTGGTATCTCAAAAGTTAACGTTGCAACAGACCTTAAGATTCCATTCTCAGATGCAGTAAAAGCACACTTCATTGCTAACCCAACTGCAAATGATCCAAGAAAATATATGACACCTGGAAAAGAAGCTATGAAAGAAGTTGTTAAACATAAGATTCTTGTTTGTGGAAGTAACAACAGAGCTTAATCTATAAAAATTCGAGGGTGCTACTTCTTCTTAGAAGTCGCACTTTCTATTTATCTTAGGAGGGGTTTATATGTTTTATTTAGGAGTTGATGGTGGGGGTACTAAAACCTCTTTCCTTCTTATTGATGAGACAGGTAAATTATTAGCTACTACGACTACTGGCACTTGTCATATTCATCAAGTAGGTTTTGATGGGTTTGAAAATGTATTACGTGGTGGTATAGAAGATGTATGTCATATGGCACACATTACATTACCTGATATTACTTTTAGTTTTCTTGGTGTCCCAGCTTATGGTGAGAATCAAGAAGAATTAATTAAAATGGAACAACATGTTCAAAATATTTTTCCTTCTAGCAACTTCAAATGTGGTAATGATGTAGAAGCTGGTTGGGCAGGCTCACTTGCCTGTAATCCTGGTATCAACTTAATCCTTGGTACTGGTGCTATCGCACTTGGCGTAGATAAAGATGCTAATAGCTCTCGTAGTAGTGGTTGGGGTCACATCTGTGGGGATGAAGGCTCAGCTCACTGGATTGCAAAAAAAGGCATCGAAATCTTCTCAAAGGAAGCCGATGGCCGTTTAGACAAAACACCACTTTATGAGGTTTTCAAAAATAAACTTAATTTAGCATTAGACTTTGATCTTATTTACTTAATCTTAAATGATTTTAAACAAGATAGAGGAAAAGTAGCTGGCCTTGCTACTCTTGTATACGAGGCAGCTACCCAAGAAGATCCTCATGCTATAGAAATCTTCAAACAAGCAGCACATGAATGCTTCCTTATGGTTAAAGCTGTTTGTAATGAACTTAACTTTGGGGAAACAGTAACTATTTCCTACTCTGGTAGTGTATTTAATTCAGGAGAATTAATTTTAGCGCCACTAAAAGATTATTTATTCTCTGCGAATATTGATTTCAAACTTATACCTCCAGCTCTTACTCCAGTAAAAGGTTCTGCACTTTATGCACTTAAACTTCATACCGGTGAACAAGACTTACAATCAATCGTTAGCAATATGCAATAACAACATCCCAATTAAATCTTATATTTTATTCTCATATAACTATAGAGAAAGTGACTTGTTGGTACCAAGTCACTTTTTTATAGTTATATCTTTTTATACAATAGCTTTTCCTATAAGATATCCTGAACATATAAAAACTAAGTTCCATAAGGTAATCCCTATAGTAGAATAAATCGTAAAACTTGCAAGTTTTATGCGTGTTGTCCCTGCCACTAATGAAATAAGGGTTCGTGCTACTGGAATGAGCCTGCTTACTACAACCCCTTTATTCCCATACTTATCTACGTAACTGATAGTCTTATCAATGGCTGGCCTTAATTTTTCATACTTGTTATAGATCTTATCTACTGCTGGCTTACCTATAAAATATCCAATAAAATATAATGTATAACTCCCAAGTAGCCCTGCTACAACTGAGATAAAAAGGGCATATATAAAGTTCACTTCACTCATGGCTATTAGCATTCCTACTGCTGGCATAATAATTCCAGCTGGTAATCCTGGCAAATTAAGATATTCTAGATAGACAATAATAAACAAAACAATGATGCCATAATCCATCATATACTGTAAAACAACGTCTATACTTTCCATAGTTCTCTCCTTATATCCGGTTTTCTACTCTATTTGTATGCTTTTGCTAACTGTATATAATGCTCAGCTGAATCATAGATTGATCTAATTTGCTCTTCATTTAAAGCTCTAATAGCTTTGGCTGGTGATCCTAGTACTAACATACCTTCTTCAATAACTGTATTGGAAGTAATTAAACTATTTGCTCCTATTATACAGTGCCTCCCGATCTTAGCGCCATCTAATATAATGGCCCCCATACCAATCAGTGTATAATCACCGATCTGCGCGCCATGTACAACTGCTCTATGGCCTATGGTTACTCCTTCTCCTACGATAGTTGGGTTAGTTTTACTTTCATGAATAATAACGCCTTCTTGAATATTTGTTTTAGGACCAATAACTACTTTATTTTCATCTGCTCTAATCACTGCGCCATACCATATACTACAAGCTCTATTAACAGTTGCTTGTCCTATAATAACACTTGTAGGTGCAATAAATGTTTCTTCATCTATTTGAGGTTTATCATTTTTATAATTATAAATCATCTTATGCTCCTTTAACTTTGTTCTTTTTTATATTATACTATATACTTATTAATGTTTCTTTAACTTTTATCTTGAGTTTATTAATATACTTAGTATTTTTATACTAAACAAATAAGTATAACCATTATTGTACCTATTTAGGAGGATTAATCATGGATTTAAATAAATTTTCTGCTTTTCTTAAGGGCAAAAAATCTATGCCATATAAATATAGTATTTGGCTTGCTTTACTTACTTTAGGTTTTAGCTTAGTAGCTAAAGAACTTTTTTCACTTAATTTAGATAGCTTAATACTGACTTTAAAAAGTTTAAGTCTGCTAGAGTATTTTAGCTTCCTTGCTTTTGGTATTCTTTCTGTCTCTTTAATGAGTGTTTACGATTTCGTTCTTCGTAAAGAATTTAGTTTAGATATTTCTATTAAAGATACTTTTAAAGTCGCATGGGTTTCTAATACTATTGGTAACCTCTTAGGTGAGACACCTACCAATTCTGGTGGTATCAGCTATTTACTCTATCAAAGTGAGGGCATTGATTCTAATAAAGCAACTGTTATTAGTATTATTAAAAACACTTTATTTATTAGCCCCGATGACTCTGATATCGATTTTCTCAAAATAAGTGTTAGTACAAGAATGTATCTTATTGCAGGCCTCTTAGTTAAGTGGATTGCTTCAGCTTTTTTGTTTAGCTATATTTTAACTTGTTTTATTCCTGATATTTCTTTACTTATTGTCTTTATTGTCTTTATGCTAGGTATGTTTATTAGCTTGTTCTCTCGCATCCCTGGTGGCATAGGTATTTTTGAATTAGTTTGCTTATCTAGTTTGAGCTATTTAGGTATTCCTATTCAGGTTTCTATCTTAGGTATTCTAAGTTATAGAATATTCTACTATATTATACCTTGGCTAAGTACTTTATTCATGGTAGCTATTAGACCTTTATTTAGTAATAAACTTAAAGTTTCTCCTACTAATAAACGTTTATTCCAACATATGAGTGTACAAGCTACGGCAGCCCTTATTCTCTTTGCCGGTTTACTTATTATTTTTTCATCCTCTATCCCTGTAATTAGAGAACAGTTTATTCTTACAAACTCTTTTATTCCAATAGATTTTGCTAGAGTATCTACACTTTCTAGCATGGGAATTGGACTTATATTATTAATTTTATCTAAAGGAATTTATAACAAGGTTGCTTCATCTTATTATCTAACTCTTATTTTCCTTGTACTTGGTGCTATCTTGTCATTAATACAGAACTTTAATTTTACTGAGTTTCTTATTTTGCTTCTTATAGCTAGTATTCTATTTTTCACACAAGAATATTTTTATAGAGAAACTGTTTCTCTTAATATAAGAAAATTTTTAAGTGGTTATATTTATTTATTAGGTGTTAGTTTTATCTATTTAATGATTTATACTATGTTCATTTCTCCGAACGCTTTATCCTTAATACAGCGACTAAACTCTATGTTTTACGGTGTAGGCGAATTAATTGCTTTTTTCATCATTATTGGTTTAGGTGCCTTACTCCTTAATTTGGTAAGCATTAGAAGAGTTGATTTTGCTATGCCTACAGATGATGATTTAGAGTATTTACGTGGATTTTTAGATAAATATGAAGGTAATTCAATGACACACCTAATTTTCCTTAAAGATAAAAGCTTGTTCTACGCAATGGATAATGAGGTCCTTATTGCTTTTAGACCTTACAAGGATAATTTAATAGTATTAGGTGATCCCATTGGTAATCCTGCTCTCTTTAAAGAAGCTATTAATGAGTTTAGAATTTATGCAGATAAATTTAGTATGATACCTATTTTTTATGAAATTAACGAGGAAAATCTACCTATCTATCACGAGAATGGTTTTAATTTCCTTAAGTTAGGTGAAGAAGCAACCTTCCATCTTGATGAGTTTATCTTGACTGGGAAAAGACTTTCTCATCTGCGCACTATAAAGAACAAAATGCTTCGTAAAGAATTTGAATTTGAACTGCTAGAGTCACCTATCCCTGAAGATATTATGCATCAGCTTAAGATCATTTCTGATGAGTGGTTAGGCGATAGAAAAGAAAAAGGCTTTTCCTTAGGTTCCTTCAATGAAGACTACATTAATCTAGCACCTGTCGCCCTTGTAAAGAAGGACGATGAAATCATTGCTTTTGCGACGATTATGCCTATGTATCAAAAAAGCACTATTTCTATTGATCTTATGCGCCTTATCCAATCACCACCTAATGGTACGATGGATGCTTTATTTATCGGTATTATTGAATGGGCTATTGAAGAAGGTTATGAACATTTCGTCTTAGGCAAAGCGCCTTTATCTAATGTAGGTCTTAACCAGTTTTCTAAAAAACGCGAGAAAATTGTTAAGCATCTTTATAATTATGGCAATAAACTTTATAGCTTCAAAGGTCTTAGACGATTTAAAGAAAAGTTCTATCCAGAATGGAAAGGGATTTACTTAGCCTATCCAAAAAGTTCACGCTTATCTGCTAGTATTATTAACCTTACTCGTTTAATATCTGGCTCTGATCATTAAAATACTAAATATTTTATTCATAATCTTGTCCGCTTTGTAGCAGCCTACGTGTGAAACTTCTTTGGGATAAAGACAACCAAAAAGTTTGTAAGATATACTCCACTAAGAAATAATAAATAAAATCCCCCAACTTAGTCTCAGTTGGGGGATTTATTAAATATCACATAATTCTTGTTTACAACTTTCACGATGTCTATCACTTAAATCACCTCTATAGATAATCTCTCCCTCATATTCCCCTTCTAGAATAGGTAGCACAAAAGTTACTTTCATACCTACAGCCTTTTGATTCTCTATAATAAGTTTTCCTTTGTGTAAATTAACTAGTTGGTCTACTATTCTAAGACCTAATCCCTTATTTTCATTATGCCAAATAACTTGTCCTATATCTACTCCATCACCCATATCCGTAAGCCCTGCTCCTTGATCCTCTATAGATATTCTTATATTTCCTTCCCAAGGCTTAATGTATACTAATACATTCCCACCTACTGGAGAATGCTTGATGGCATTAGACAATAAGTTAAGCATGATGCGCTCTATTGCTTTTTCATCGCACCATATGACTTGCTCTTCTATTTCTGTATCAAAAGTTATATTCACTCCTTTATTTTGAGTATACTTTGCAACGGCTATAGTTATTTCCTCTATAACTTCTACAATATTATAATAATTATAATTTAATTTTTCTATCCTTGTATCCATTTTCATTAAATCGATTAAGTTATTAGCTACCTTAAGTGTAGTATAAGCGTTTCTATCTATGAAGTTTATATATTTATTAAACTTATCTTCTATACCTGAACTATTTTCTTCTATACAATTATCTCCTATTAGCTGCGTAATAGAAAGAATAATATTAAGTGGCGTTTTAAATTCATGAGATATAGTAGAAAAAAACAAGTTTTTATACTTTTCTCTCTCTAAATTTTTCTTTAGTTCTAACCTTTTTTCTTCCACTTGCTTGTGCTTGTTAATGTCCTTCCCTACGCCTATAATTATTTTTTTATCTTTAATACTTACACTTTTCCCACGCCATAATATCCATCTTAAACTCCCATCTTCCATCTGATACCTATTAATAAACCCTTTAATTTTCTTACCCTGAAACTGTTCTTTAATCACTACCCTACTCTCAACTCTATCTTCTTCATAGATATATTCATATATCTCTTTACCCTTTATACTTTCTTTCGTATATCCTAAATTTTCAGCCCACACCCTATTAATTCTTCTCACTTTTTGTTTCTCGTCTAATATGCATAAAAAATCTGTAGCAGTCTCAAAAAATAACTCTCGTTCTCTAACTATTTGCTCTTCTAGGTCAATCTCTTTAAATATACGTTCTATTAAATATTCATTTTTTATAATGGATACTATTTTTCTACATAAATCATCTACATAAGTATTTTTAAAATAAGGCCTTTTATTATTTCCCTTATAGCCTACGTTAACTATGCCCCATATCTGCTCATTAAATTGTACGGGATACGCGCCCCAATAAGCTATGCCTCTCTCTTGAAAATCTTTCTTATACCCTTTATACTCACTTATTTCAGATATATGATTCATATAATTTTTTTCTTTATTTCTAAAACTTGCTTCAAGTCTCTTTAAATCTATATCCTCCTCTTTTTTCATACTCTCTTGGTATTCATCTAACCCTCTTGTGATATATTTTTCTAACAAGCCTTTTTCCTTGTCATATCTATAAATACTAAGATAGTCACACTGTAAAGCCATAAAGAATTCATCTATAATATTTTCTACATCCTTATACTTCATATCCAGCCTTTCATTTTGCTGATTCCATGTGTATATCTCTGTTATTTCTTTAAATCCATCCTCTATTATCCCCTTCGCAACTAGCTCTTCATGACTTATACTTAATATTTCTGCAGTTCCTCCTACATTTGTTTCATCCTCTATAAGAGGAACTTCCTTTACCTCCATAATAATTTTTCGATCTTTTATGTTTAATTCATATATGTATATTTTGTTCTTTTCTAAAAAAATACTATATTCCTTACTTATTTTTGTAAATATCTCATGAGACTTCTTTCCTAAAATTTCATCACATTCATACCCCATTATATTACTCATTGTTTCTTTGAATGCTGGATTAAAATAGGTGTATCTCCCTTCACTATCTTTAAGATCTACACTTTGGGGTGTCATATCCAATAACTGTTCTAAATGCTGTACGGTGTATTTCATCTTGACATCTCCCTATTTATAAATATCTGCAAATTCTATATTCCAGACCTCAGCTCTATTATCTATCTTATATTCACTTTCTTTCTCATACTCTTCGTCTAACACCTTGACGAGTGGCAAGCTAACAATGAACTCTGTACCACAGCCTATCATACTCTCTACTGTAATCCCTCCCTTATGTAGTTGCACGAGGGATTTTACAAGTGAAAGCCCTATACCACTACCTTCTCTTTTTCTAGTTAGTCCCTCTTCACACTGCACAAATCGGTCAAATATACTTTCTAATTTACTTTTATGAATACCTTCCCCATTGTCTTTTACACTAATAGACATATAGGTCTTTTCATAACTTAGTTTAATCTCTATCTGCCCCCCTACCTCTGTATACTTAATGGCATTAGATATAAGGTTAAGCATAATCCTCTCTATTTTATCTGGATCACAACTAATCACCAGCTCATCTACTACCGTTTCAAAACTTAAATGTATGCCTTTAGTCTCTATATACTCTGCTACAGAATGCACAATATCTCTCACAATCTGAACAATATTATAATTCCCTAAGTTTAATTTGTACGCACCAGCTTCTATACTATTGGTATCTACTAGGTTATTAATTAGGCGAATAAGCCTATAGGCATTCTGCCTAATTAGTTCTATATATCTGGTTAAATTTATCTGCTCACTTTTACTCATTTGTTTGCTATTTAACATATCTTGCAACAACTCTATTGTGTATAAAATAGTATTCACTGGTGTTTTAAATTCATTGGACATACAAGCTAAGAATTCTCCTTTAATATATTCCAAATCCATCTCTACCTGTAATCTTAAGTATTCCTCTTCTTTTTTCTTATGCTTTGTAATGTCTTCTCCTACTATTACAATCATATTATCTTCTTCTTTGTAAGTAATTACCCATTCAATAAACTTGTAAGTACCATCCTTACAAGGGCAATGATGCTCTACTTTAACAACTTCTTCCTGCTTACTGTTTCTAGCCTTTTCTATATACATTTCTAATTTATACTCATTCTTTATATAGGTACAAACCTCTTCATAATCCCATCCTAATATCTCATATACCTTATCCCCTATTATTTTTACATTTCTGCATCCATCTAAGGTAATCATCATTTGATAACTTGCTTCAAAAAATGCTTTAAGTTCTTGCTCCGTTTCTACTCTCTCTTTAATCTTTCGTAATACATGCCTAGATAAGAGGAAATTTTTAATAATCATTCCCATATAATGAGCTATATGACTTGTATTAAAATCAGGTACTTTTTTAGGATTATAGACTATAATTGCTCCTATTATTTTCCCATCAAATATAATAGGATAGCGTAAAATATATTTAATTCCCTTCTGTTTTAATAATAATTTATGCTCTTCATGCTCCAATTCCTCCACCATGCGCAGGCTCTTAAGTTCAGCTTTTTTCCCTCTAGGTTTATAAATATCAGGTTCATGTATAAATGTATTCAATTGATTCTTCTCTTCTTTTGAAAATCCTTTGCTATACCAGATGCTAGCCTTATAGGATTCTTCCTTGGTAACGACAAGTATGGCATCAGCTTTCACATCTGATAGCAAACCTTCTCCTATGTCATGAAATTTATCTACCATATCTTTATGTTCTTCATTATTAGGTAGTCTATCTACACTTGGCAATCTATCGGCTATCTTGTTATATACCCGTTCAAACTGTTTGATAATTCTTTTATCAGCTGTAATATCTTGAGCAATTCCTTTCCTTCCTACTACTTTAGCTCCTTCATAGAGATCTGTTTCATATATTTCAAAGTATATGTCTTCATTAAGATAATCTACCCAACCTATCTCTAAAGCTGCTCCCCATACCTCCTCTTCTTTTTTTCCTATTATATCTTCTTTATTCTTTCTAACCCTATCTGCATAAATTTGATTAATATAAACTAATCTGCCTTCTTCATCTTTAATCCAAGTTAAATAGGTACAAGCATCTAATAAAGTTTCTAGCTGTTTTAAATGGTTCATGTTTAAGGTCTATTCCCCTCTCGACTTCTTTTAAAACAATATTACACAATTATTTGTCATTTTACAATATTACATGAGCTTTTATGTAATTATTTTATACCTATAGAATTTTTTATCAACTGTTCTTTCCATCTATTCTTTAAACCCTAAATAAAAAGGCACTAAAGATAGATGTCTCTATCTTTAGTGCCTTTTTATTTATTATTCTTCTATTACTACTTGTGTTTCTACAATATCAAGACCTAATTCTTCTAATTGTTTTGCATCGACTAAGCCTGGTGCTTCTGTCATGAGACAGCTTGCATCCTTTACTTTAGGGAATGCAATAACATCTCTTATACTATCACAGCCAGTCATAAGCATAATCATACGGTCAAGACCGAATGCAAGACCACCATGTGGAGGTGTACCATATTTGAAAGCATTGAGTAAGAATCCAAAACGCTCATAAGCTGTCTCTTCATCAAAGCCAAGAAGCTTAAACATTTTTTCTTGAATCTCTCTTTGGTAGATACGAATACTACCACCACCAAGTTCACATCCATTCAAGCATAAGTCATAAGCTTTAGCTCTTACTTTACCTGGATCTGTATCCATCAGATGAAGGTCTTCTTCTTTTGGCATTGTGAATGGGTGGTGCATAGCTACATATCTACCTGCTTCTTCATCAAGTTCAAGAAGTGGGAAGTCTGTTACCCATACAAAGTTAAAATCATCTTTACGAGTAAGTTCTTGGCGTTTTGCCACTTCAAGGCGAAGCGCACCAAGTGCTGCATAAACTACTGATGGCTTATCCGCTACGATAAGGATAAGGTCATCTCCATTTACAGCCATTCTTTCTTTGATTGCAGCAGTTGTTTCTTCACTTAAGAATTTAGTGAATGAAGATTTTTCTTCTCCATCTGGTCTTACTTGAAGCCAAGCTACACCTTTTGCTCCAAAGTCTTGACCAACTTTTACAAGGCTATCAATTTGCTTACGTCCGATTTCTCCCATACCTTTTGCATTGATTGCACGAATATGTCCACCCGCTGCAAGAGCATTCTCAAATACAGCAAATCCACATCCATTTACGATATCAGAGATATCTGTAAGTTCCACACCAAATCTTACGTCTGGTTTGTCAGAACCAAATCTATCCATAGCATCTTGATAAGTAAGTCTTGGTATTGGAAGTACTACTTCTACATCCATTGTCTCTTTGAATACTCTTTGAATAAGCTTTTCATTCATACCGATGACATCATCTTCATCTACAAAACTCATTTCTAAGTCGATTTGAGTAAACTCTGGTTGTCTATCTGCTCTAAGGTCTTCATCACGGAAACATTTTACAATTTGGAAGTATCTATCGTATCCGGATACCATAAGTAATTGCTTGAAGATCTGTGGGGATTGTGGTAATGCATAGAAGTTCCCTGGATGGACTCTAGATGGCACCAGGTAGTCACGCGCACCTTCTGGTGTAGATTTAGTAAGCATCGGTGTTTCGATCTCTAAGAAGCTATTTTCTTCTAAGAAACGACGTACTGAACCTGCTACCTTACTACGAAGCATAAAGTTTCTTTGCATATCTGGTCTTCTAAGGTCAAGATATCTATATTTAAGTCTTAACTCTTCTCTTACATCACTATTTTCTACAATTTCAAATGGCGTTGTTTCAGCTTCTCCTAGAATACGAAGCTCTGTCACTTCAATTTCAATATCTCCCGTTTTCATTGTCTTGTTAGCATCTTCACCACGGGAACGCACTGTACCTACTGCTGCAATAACATACTCACTTCTAAGTGTTTCTGCTTTTTCAAATAAAGAAGCTTGTGTTTGTTCTCCAAAAGCTAATTGAAGAAGACCTGTTCTATCTCTTAATGTTACAAATAATAATTGACCTAAGTTTCTTCTTCTTTGTACCCATCCCATTACTGTTACTGTTTCACCCACGTTTGCATGACTTAACTCTGTACAATAATGTGTTCTTTTTAAACCTTGCATTGATTCTGCCATATCTATCCCTCCATTATTCGTTTTAATATTTATATGATAAGCTTATTTTATAAAATATTAGTTTTCATTACTTCTACTAATTCTTCAAAGCTTACTTCTACAGCTTCACTGTTTACCATGTTCTTAAGGCTTAGTACTTTATTTTCTAGTTCGCTTTCACCTATAATAGCTGAGAATTTGGCACCCATTTTATTGGCATATTTCATTTGAGCCTTAACACTTCTTTGTAAGTGGTCACTCTCTGCTGAGATACCCACCTTACGAAGCTGGTGTACAAACTTGTAAGCCTCTACCATGCCCTCTTCCCCTCTATACCCTATAAAGATATCACGAGCCGCTTCACCTAGGTTACAAGCTCCCTCAGCGTCACGTGTAAGAATCAGCCTTTCAAGACCTGCACCAAACCCTACCGCTGGTGTAGGTTTGCCACCAATCTCTTCTACAAGCTTGTTGTAACGACCACCACCACAAACAGTACCTTGTGCACCAATGTCACTTGAGATAAACTCAAATACTGTTTTAGTATAATAATCAAGTCCACGTACAATACCTGCATCAACTACAAATGGAATTTCCATTGCTGTTAAGATCTCTTGCAGTTTTGCAAAGTTTGCCTGACACTCTTCCCCTAGTGTACTAAGCACTGTTGGTGCATCAGTTAATACGCTTTGACATTCACTATTTTTACAATCTAGTACGCGAAGTGGATTTTTGTCCATACGCTCATTACAAAGTGGGCAAAGGTACTCTTTTTTAGAGTGTAAGAAAGTTTTAAGTGTTTCATTATACGCCTTACGACACTCCGGTCCACCAAGAGAGTTAATATGAAGCTCTACTTTTTTGATACCTAACCGATTAAGGAGTTCATATCCAATACCGATGATTTCTGCATCTGCTGTTGGTGAATCACTTCCAATGAGCTCCACGCCAAATTGGTGGAACTGTCTTTGTCTACCCGCTTGCGGTCTTTCGTATCTAAATGTTGGTGAGATATAATATAACTTAATAGGCTGAATACCTGATCCCATATTATGTTCTAAGTAAGACCTTACTACAGCCGCTGTACTTTCTGGCTTTAATGTGATGCGATTCTCTCCTTTATCTACAAAAGAGTACATCTCTTTTTGAACGATATCTGTCGTCTCTCCTACACCTCTTTGGAAAAGGTTTGTAAATTCAAAGATAGGCGTTCTAATCTGGTCAAATCCAAAATCATTACAAAGATTTCTAATGATTTCTTCCATATCAAGCCACTTTCTCATTTCTTCACCAAAGATATCTTTGGTTCCTTTTAATGCACGAATTTCCATAATTCTCACTTCCATTCTTTATCTTGATATTAAAATGTTTTATATTTTATAAAACATAAAAAAATCCCTGACATAAATGTCAGGGACGATACTTTCGCGTTGCCACCCTGATTCAAAGTTATGAGTACATAACCTTGCACCTTTATAGCCTATAACCCGAGCTATGGGATACACTCTACTCTATCTGTTCAAGTGCATTCTCCGAGATGTCTTCTAATCTTAGTGAAGGCTTTCAGCCGATGGCCTTCTCTCTGAGGGGTAAGATTATACTCTTTCTCATCATCAATTTAAAGTATTATAATTATTTGTATTCTATCTATCATTTGTCATTTTGTCAAGACCTGTTAACCATTATTTACACTTTACCCTGACTTTATTCATACAACTTAACTACTCTACTGTTTCACTCATCAAAAATCCTTATTGTGGTCTTTTTAGGTATCTCCTATAATAGAATTATCTGCTTATCAATGAAAGGAACAAATTTATGATTAGACTTGCAACACTTAGCGATATGCCCCGTATTTTACAAATCAAAGACCTAGCTATCTCTCATATGTATCACAATCAAATTTTTCAGTGGAATGAAAGTTATCCCTCCGAAGAAATACTCAAACAAGATATTGGTTCAAATGAACTTTATGTTATAGAAGATCAAAGATTAGTTGTAGGCTTTGCCTGCATCAACACTAACCAATCTCCAGAATACCAATCCCTTATATGGACTACTGCTCCCAAAGCTTACGTTGTCCACCGCTTAGCCATCGACCCTACGCGTACAGGTAAAGGCTACGCTACCCAACTAATGAATTTTGCTGAAACCCATGCCAAATCCCAAAACACCCTTGCCATGCGCATCGATACCTTCTCTCAGAACACCTTCGCCCAGCAACTCTTTCAAAAATTAGGTTACACCTACATTGGTGAAGTATTCTTTGATAGAAAAGAAGAACCCTTCTATTGCTACGAGAAGCACCTTGGTTCATTTTAAAAGGTTCTGTTAGAGACCCTATATATCTCAGCTAACCTATTTGTATTGTTTTATCTCGTTTGGTACTTTATGAAATGATTAACTACTAGGTTAGGTAAAGGAAGGGATGATGTGGGATGATGCAGTAGGCCGGATGGTACTGTGGGCGGGCTGCCTCGGACGCACCACCACCCTAGGTTGCACATCACTTGAATTTGTATGGGGAGTGAACCTAGAAAAGAAAGAATAAAAATAACCTTAGAATTCTGTTAACAGCTTGCGCAGTTGCTGAAGAATAGCCTCCTTCTTTCCACGAACCTATTGAAATTTACCTATACTTCTCAAATCCTTCTCTCTTACGCTCAATCATCTCATCAATACGACTGATGTAATCCTCCAAGCTCTTCACATTCGGTACACGGTCTATTCTCTCTCCATTTTGGTAAACCATCTTCGTAATAGCTCCCGCTCCCATAGCAATAATACTTTCTTTTTCTTCCATAATCTCTATGTTATACACACACTCTGTGCCAGGTCTTGCATATCCTACATTCTCAAAGTTGCCTAACATATTTTTTTGTCTATACATATAGTACGCCTCAAGTCCCATTTCCTTCATAGCTTCCTCGCAAAGAGTAAGCATATCCTCTATGTTTTTGACACCTGCTAAATCATATTCATCTTTTGTTTCTTTTAGTTTCGAAGCCTTTTTAATAGCCATTGTATGCACAGTTATATTATCTGGATTTAATTTTTGTAACTCTTTTAAAGTATGTGCTACATCTTCTGGCTTCTCACCTGGTAGGCCTAAAATGATATCCATATTAATATTATCATGTCCAAGCTCTCTAGCTATATGGAAAATCTCTTTGATATCTTCTACCGTATGCTTTCTGCCTATCACATCTAAAGCCTCTTGATTCATAGTCTGAGGATTAATAGAAATCCTACCGACTCCCATTTCCTTCATAATCTCTAGTTTTTTAGCTGTAATAGTATCGGGTCTACCCGCTTCTAGGGTATACTCTTCAATCTGATCTAGATTAAAGCTATTTTTAATATGATCTAGTAATCTATAAAGCTGTTCTTCATTAATACTCGTTGGTGTGCCTCCACCTATATAAAGACTTCTAATAGGCGTATGTCTTTTAGCTTCTGCAACAAAGCTTATTTCCTTGCAGAGTGCATCTAAATAAGCCTCTACCTGATTGCCTTTACGCTCTAATGAGTACGCTGTAAATGAGCAGTACACACACCTTGTTGGACAAAATGGTATCCCTATATAAAGGCTTACTTCATCTTCTTTATTTTTACTAAGAATCTCTTCTTCCTTAGTGGCTACATTCATCATTAATTCCACTTTAGGCTTTGAAATATAATAAGTATTTTCTAATTTTTCTCTAATGGCTGTTTCTGTTAAGCCTTGTTTTCTATAATCATGTACAATCTTAGTCGGCCTAATCCCTGTCAAGACTCCCCATGGCATTTCTTTACCCGTTAGCTCTACAAATGTTTTATAAAGCGCCGCTTTAAGGCCCATCTTTATTTCTCTTTTTTGAATATGTTCATCCTCTACTTGCTTAACTGCATAGCACTTTTCTAAGATTATTTCTTCATTCTCTATTAATTTAGCCCATGCCTGATCTGCTTCATAAATACTTTCCACCTTATAGTCTTTGTCTATATAAGGCTCAAATAAATGAATAAGATTTGTTAGTTCATAGTCTGTGTCATGTCCAATACATTTTAATTCTATCATTTTATCACTTCCATCTATTAATCATATATGTGGAAAAATGGATTAGTATTTTTCTCACGTTTTACTGTTGTTGATTCGCCATGTCCTGAGTAAATCACTGTTTCTTCTGGTAATGTAAAGATATTCTTTTTAATTGAAACAAGTAGGGTAGTCATATCTCCACCTGGATTATCTGTTCTTCCTATAGAACCATTAAAAATAATATCTCCTACAAAAGCTACTTTTTCCTTATCACTATAATACGCTACGCCATCTGATGTATGTCCTGGAGCAAAGACTACTTTAAGACTAATATCAGTGCCTGCTATTTCTACCATGTCTCCATGTTCTACATATCTATCTGCTTCAAAGACAACATCTTCTCTAGCAAATACACTTGATAAGTTGTAATCAGGATTACTAATATAAGCTTTGCCACATTCATGAATAATAACAGGACATCCTAGCTCTTCTCTGATCTGTGTCACTGCTCCAATATGATCAAAATGACCATGAGTTAAAAGAATTCCTTCTACACTTAGTCCATCTGCTGTTATTTTTTCTAATATGCGATGAGGTTCTGCACCTGGATCTACTATAAAAGCTTTGGCTGACTCTTCATCTATAATAAAATACGTATGCTCTTGTAACATACCTACTGTCATTCTTTCTATTTTCATATGCCACCTCGATATTATTTTTATATTCATCGAAAAAACTAACTAGTTACTCCTAGCTTTATTCTTTACAATTTTAACATTATCCTAGCTAACTTGCTAGTAGCAAAAAGCAGCCCATTTTCCTCTAGGCTGCTTACTTATCCATTTACTATCTCATTATTCTTTTTCGGTTGCTACTAGATTTTTCTGCTTACATTTATATATTCTATCTATATAGACTGAGATTAAAGCTGCCGTAGGCACAGAAAGTATCATACCCATACCACCAAAGTAGCTACCACCAATCAGTACAGCTATCAAAATCCATACGGGTGCAAGGCCTACTTTATCTCCTACAATCTTCGGCTGTATCAGGTTCCCATCTACTTGTTGATACAGTAGTAATAAAACAGCGCCTAATATACCTAGTTTAAGACTCTCAAATACGCCCAGTGTGAATGCAAGTCCTGCACCTATGATTGGACCTACATACGGAATAACATTTGTTATTCCTGCTGCAACACCTATCAGGATAGCAAAAGGATGCCCTATAATAAGCATTAATACTGTAGATATAACCCCTACAATAAAGGATGCAAAGATCGTTCCAATTAGGAACTTCCCTACAATATCATCTAAGTCTTTGATAAATTGCTTCGTATTTTTTCTTACTTTTAAAGAAAGTATGATACTACTAAACTTATCTATTGCTGCAAATAACTTTTCTTTATCTTTAAGAAAATAGAATGTAAGAATCACTGTTACTACAAAGTTAACCACAAATGAACTTACATCGCCAACAACTTTAGTACTTAGACTAATAATTCCCTCGCCTAAAGTTTTTAACACAACACTTACATCTGATAAGATTTCCATACTATTTTGTGTAGGAATACTTTGCCCTGAAATATTAAGAGTCGTCATATATTCATTTAATTCATTAATCCACCTCACCACATTTGCCTCAAACTGTGGCAATGAACTAAGGAGTATATTTACATTGGTAATAAGCGGTGGCACAATGAAATTGATAAGCATCACAATAAGCCATATGACCAAAACAAACATAGTTGCCACACTTATTAGTCTGACAATCCCTTTAGCTCTTTTGGTTGGGTGTTTTTTGTAAATAAACTTAAAGATCAACTTCTCCATATACATCATAGGATAGTACAATAAATAGGCTATAATAAAAGCCCAAAATATAGGTGCTATAATGTGTAAAAAATCTCCTATTATTCCCCCTATTAGACCAATCAACTGTGGTCCTTCTTTAACTAAATTAAATCCTATAAATAATAAAACCCCAGTTATGACAACTAAACCTATAGTTTGCCTGTATTTTTTATTTGTTATGATTTCTTTTATCATTCAAATATCCTTTCTACTTCTTATCACTCATATCATTTTTCTTTTTTATCTTTATACTATTTACGTTTCTATCATAAATTCTTTACATGAATAAATTAAGTAGATAGCTTATCTGATACTTAGTTTATGGGGTTAATTGATACTTGTTAAACTCATAAATCATTTGGCATGCTTCACCTATAGTAAACTTTTCAGATTTCACTATATTATTATACGTATCTATTGAAAGTATACCCCTATCTTTCAGATGTAATAACGCTTCTTCTTTTTGAACCTCTTCATTCATAAAACTACACAGTATCTTTGCCGCTTCTTCTTTAGTAACTAACTTGTCAGAGAAATTCATATTGACGCGATTAGTCCCCACACCACTTCGTTTGAGACTTTCTATTAACCAGTTTAAAAACTTAGTTTCTGTTATTTCTTTTTCAAGTCCAAAGTCATTCGTGTATCCCCCATTTAAAATACCCATGCGCAGCATAAACCTCACACCTTCTGCTGCCCAATAATCTTTATACGCATAATTATAATTAAAATCTTCTAAATAAGCACCTTGTTTTTTCAATATTGTCTGAATTTCTTTTATAGCTTCAGCCCGAGAGGCTATCTCTCTAAATCCTATCTCATTGGCTATACTATACGCACTTGCTACACCTGCTGCTTCTCCTACAGCCATACCAATAGGTATAACTCTGCTGCTTCCATGTGCTAGTGAAGAATAGCTTGCTGCTCGTCCTACAACTAATAGGTTATCTATCTGCTTAGGTACTATACATCTAAAAGGTATACTATAAGTATCTGGTGCACCCACTACGTAACCTTTATTGTCCATAGATGTGGTTTGTATATCTATAGGATAAGATGCTAGTGCAATTTTATCTTCAAAATCTCTGTTTTCTATAAGGTCTATAATGTCTAACGTATATTCTCCCTCTATATGTCTTGTTTCTCTAATATAGAGTTCTTCTACTACTCCGCCAAATTCACTTTGCTCAAACCCTGGTAAGTGTTCTCGCATATAGTCTGTTACTTTTTGGGCTTCTATCTCACCAATTTCTAGAGCTTTACGTTTTTGCTCCGCATCTAGTCCATTTATATTTAGTATTTGTATAGCATTGATTAGTACTGAACCATCATCTTGTAACCCTATATTCGGACCCCTTACTTTTACATTATCATGTACTGGAATATATTCCCCCATGATTTTTGAGAACCCCCATGCCGAATATCTATTCGCATCACTACTATATTTGTTGCTATCTTTACGTAATGCATGACGTAATTCTTTCCAATCCACATTATTCACTTTGAAAACTAAAGTGACTGCTTGGTGTTCATTTTTATGCAAATCCGTCATACCTGTATAATAAGGTGCCCCACTAGCTGCTGCTATATCTGCATCTTGAGTTGCATCAATTACTCTACTGCTTTTAATTTCTTTGACTGCTTTGTTAACTTGAACTTGTATACCTACTATTTTATTATCTTTTAAGACAGGTTTGATCTCCTCTACACCTAGCATCACCGTTATATTTTCTTCAGCATTTAGCATATTAATAAACGCTTTTTCTCCTGTCTCTACATCAAATGAATACCTAGAAAATTTTTGAATTTTGGTAAAGTTAAACGGATGTAATTTATCAAAAAATTCTTCAAATATTCCCTGAGTAAGTAGCTGATTCTTTGGTCCAAAGTTCATATCGATTGTATTTAATCCGCCTACAGTCATCAATCCTCCGATAGACTCCCTTGTATCTACAAGCAATGTCTCTAGCCCATTACGTGCACTTGACAAAGCAGCAGCTATTCCCTCTGGGTCTGAGCCGACTACAATAACATCATAATGCTCCTCATAACTCTTACTATCTATCATTACAACCTTTTGGCTATTTGGGGATAATGCCACTCCTATCATAGCTACTACTAGACTTATTAACGCGATTAGTTTTACTACCTTATGTTTCTTCATGTACCCTCCCTATGCTTAGTCTTGTGTCTATTTTTTATTTTATCATACGTGCCACGAAATAGTCTACGTCATAAATAATAAGACTCCTAAGGTTTTATCACCTAGGAGTCTTATTATCTCTATTATATAATCTTGCTACTATCTAACAAAATCGTTACAGGTCCATCATTTAAAAGTCTAACTTTCATATCTGCTTGGAACTGTCCGGTCTGAAATGGTACATCTTGTTGACTTAATTTCTGAATAAATCTATCATATTTCACTTGGGCAACACCTGGGCTACCTGATGCCATAAAACTAGGTCTCATACCTTTAGTTGCATCACCATAGAGCGTGAAGTTAGGTACAATCAGTACTTCACCTTTTATATCTCTTATGGATAAGTTCATCTTATCCGCATCATCTTCAAAAATCCTTAATCCTAATACCTTATTAATGATATATTCCATATCTTTTTCTGTGTCATCTGCTTTAATACCTACAAGTACCAATAACCCCTTATCTATGTTGGCCACTTGTAGCCCATCTATCGTCACAGATGCTTCTGTTACCCTTTGTACAACGGATCTCATAACTTCTCCTTTAAGAGGATACCCGAGTAACCTCAACTACATCTTGAATTTGTCTTGATTTTCTTATAAGCTCTTCTAATTGGTACGTATGAGTAATCTCTATACGCACATTAAAGATAGCTTCGCTATTTTTAGTTGTTCTTGCATTAAGCGATTTAACTGGAATCTTCATATCTGTAAGCACTTTTGAAATATCTACAATAATACCTATACGATCTGTTCCTGTTATCTGAATCTCTGTAATATAAGTTCTCTTTGTTTCTTCTTCTTTAAACCAATCAGCTTCTATCAGTCTTTCTTTTTCATATTCTGGCATGTGAATGATATTTACACAATCCGTCCTATGAATAGATACACCTCTACCTCGTGTGATATAGCCTACAATCTCATCACCTGGAAGTGGCCTACAACATCTTGAGAATCTAACAGCTACATCACCTACACCTCTTACAACAATACCACTCTTACTCTTTTGCGGCGTCTCATACTTCTCGCAAATAGGATGCTCATGCTGATTTAGAATTTCTTCCGGTGTTACAATTGATTTTCTATTTTTAATATTTTCATCTATAAGTCTTTGAATAATTTGTTTTTCTTTGATGCTGCCATAACCTATAGATGCATAGACAGACTCCCAGCTTTTAAGCCCATACCTTCTATACACATTCTCCACACACTGTGAATCTAGTAATGTCCCTAGTACATAGCCTCTTTGTTTTGCACAAGCTTCTAAAAGCTCTTTTCCTCTTGTGATATCTTCTTGTTTATATTGTTTTCTAAACCATTGATTAATTTTTGTCTTCGCCTGTGTGCTTCTTACAATCTTTAACCAATCACGGCTAGGTCCTTTAGAGTTTTGTGAGGTAAGAATCTCTATACGGTCTCCATTCTTAATGACATACTCAAACGTTACAATTTTGCCATTTACTTTGGCTCCTGTCATCTTGTTACCTATATCACTATGGATATTATAAGCAAAGTCAATAGGTGTAGAACCCTTTGGTAAGGTAAGGAGCTCTCCTTTTGGTGTAAAGACATACACTTGGTCTGTATACACATCAAGATCAAGTTTTAATGCATCCATAAACTCTGCATTATCACTCATATCTCTTTGCCATTCAAGTATTTGTTTTAGCCAAGATAGCTTCTCTTCGGATCTATCTTTCTCGCTACCATCTGTTTTCCCCTCTATTTGTCCATCTTTGTACTTCCAGTGAGCTGCAATACCGTATTCAGCTGTACGGTGCATATCTTCTGTACGGATTTGCATCTCAAATGGCGTTCCTTCAAATCCCATAACTGTTGTATGCAAGGACTGGTACATATTAGGCTTAGGCATAGCTATATAATCTTTAAATCTACCTGGAATAGGTGTATACATCTCATGAATAATTCCAAGTACCCCATAGCAATCTTTTACATTTTCAACTATAGCTCTTACTGCAAATAAATCATAAATTTGATCTAGTGTTTTATTCTTATTCACTATTTTTTTGTAGATACTAAAGAAATGCTTAGGTCTACCTTCTACCACAGCTTTAATCCCTGCTTCATCTAGTTTTTGTTTGATATGTTCTACTATTTCTTCAATATACTGAATACGTTCTACACGTTTCTTAGATATCTTATGCGCCAGATCATAGTAAACCTCTGGTTCTATATATCTTAAAGACAGATCCTCTAAATCTGCTTTAATTTTACAAATACCTAATCTATGAGCAATCGGTGCATAGATATTAAGTGTTTCTTGAGCCTTTTCTTTTTGCTTATGGGGTGGCATATATTTAAGCGTCTGCATATTATGCAGTCTATCTGCAAGTTTAATAAGGACAACCCTAATATCTTGCGCCATAGCTAAAAACATTTTTCTATAATTTTCAGCTTGTATTTCTTCTTTTTGAAGTTGTCTATTTTGAGAAGAATACTGTATTTGTCCAAGCTTTGTCACACCATCTACTAATAAAGCTACTTCTTTATTAAATATACGTTCTATATCCTCAAGGGTATAATCTGTATCCTCTACGACATCATGTAGGAGACCAGCTGTAATAGATTCTATATCCAGTTCCAAATCAGCAAGTATATATGCTACTTCTAATGGGTGTATGATATAAGGTTCTCCCGACTTTCTGAGTTGTCCTGTATGCGCCTCATTTGCTAAATTATAGGCCTTCTCTACCATACTTAAATCATCAGAAGGGTGGTACGAACGTATTCTATTAATTAGCTTTTTATAAATTTCACCCGGCATGTTGTACCCCCTTAGGCTTAAATTCTACATAATTTTTATATTATTAATATTATAGACATGTTATAAGAAAAATTCAATGCTATTCCTTGATTAATCTTGAATAAATATTAGAATATACTATTTTTATCTTATGTTTTCCTCTATAAAAGCGTTCTCTAATAGAAAAAAGAGCTAATTATAACTTTTAAAGTTTAATTAGCTCTTTTTTCTATTAACTATTATTAGTATTTTAATAAAGATACAACGTCTTTACCTTCTAATAAAGCTCTACCATTTAAATCTTCAAGTTCAATTAAGTAAACAATCTTAACAACTTCTCCACCTAATTTTTCAATAAGTTCTACCATAGCTTGTGTTGTTCCACCCGTTGCTAAAAGGTCATCAATGATAACTACTTTTTGTCCTGGTGTAATAGAGTCGATATGCATCTCGATAGTATTGCTACCATACTCTAAATCATAGCTTTGAGAAATAGTTTGATATGGTAATTTACCTGGTTTTCTAACTGGTACAAATCCTTTTTCTAATTTGTATGCTAGAGGTACACCAAAAATAAATCCTCTTGATTCTGGTCCTATTACTAGGTCAAAATCTATTCCTTCTACTTCTTTTGCCATTGCATCAACAGCGTATGTTAAACCTTTTGGATCTTGCAATAATGGTGTAATATCTCTAAACAGAATACCTTCTTTTGGGAAGTTCTCTATATCACGAATGAGAGAATATAAATCCATGCTGCTTCCTCCTGCTCTTTTCATTATTTTTAGTTGCACATACATCCTGCAAATTTTTGAAGATGCATGTATCTTTTTGAATGCTCAAGATTTGTTTTAGATGATAACTTCATTTCATATGTTATCTTATCATCTATCAGCTTATAGCATATAAGCCCTAATTCCTCAAATACATCTAATGCTTGAAGCAATTTGTATTCTGTCATATTACATGTATCAAGTGAGCTTACCGCTTTGTGTATATATATATAATTTTGTTTATTATTCTTCAAAAATTTATATATCACCTTACAATCTACATAGCTTGGAACCATCTTCGGTACTTGCTTGATGTGATTGTTTAGAGACGGATTGATACAAGTATAATCTATCTTTGTCTTAAAATCCCATTCATAATTAGTGTTCTCATTAAACTGATTATCTAATAACGAATTGACATAGATTATGGGCTCCTCTTTTAGGCCGTACCATTCATTATAACATATTTCATTTAAGTTAGTAATAGGTTTTTGCTGGTTTTTATAAATTTTATAGATTTCTTTTAGACCATTTTCAGTAAATACATTAACCCGATCTGTAGTACTAGCCATTTTATGAATGTTAACTTCACTTCTTTTAATAATCTCTGGCTCTTTCATATAGTTATACAAAGAAAGATAATATTTACTTTCCATCACTTTTTCTGCTGGAGATTGGATATCTTTAATCCTTATTTGTACAGTCGTTCGACCATTCCATTCATTTTTCACTATTTCTCCGGCAATAATCACTTCTTCCCCTTCACTTAAATACTCAGCTAAGTATCCTTTGCCAAAGCCTACTCCTTGAAACACATTTTGCCCTTTTTGAATAGATAGCTTAAGGTGCTTATTATCTTGGCCTATTTGTTGTATATATTGAATTTCACCACTAATGGCAAAGGTAGGTGATGGATTAGCTGAGCCAAAAGGTTCTAGCTGCTCTAATTCATTACATAATGATAAAGTCAATTCGTTAGCCTCTATCTCTGTATCTATGTCCAAACAAGGTGTTAATAATTCTTCCGCCAAATGCTCCTCAGTATAGCTACTTATATCGCTTATAAATATCTCTAGCATTTTTTCATCAAGAGAAAGCCCTGCTGCCATTTCATGTCCACCAAATCTTATCAGCTTATCTCTATTATGATTAATGGCTTCAAAAATATTAAATCCTGCTATACTTCTAGCTGATCCTGAATATACCCCATCTTCTAATGTTAAAATGATAGTTGGCTTATAATATTGTCCCATAATACGTGAAGCAACTATTCCTATTACGCCATGATGCCATTTTTTTCCTGCTACAATAATAATTTTTTCTTTTTCTACATCTATATTTTCATCTATATAACGCTGAGCTTCTTCTACTATCTGAGCTTCCATCTCTTGGCGTTTTTTATTTTCCGCATCCAGTAGGAGTGCAATTTTTTTAGCTTTTTCTAAATCTCTCGTTACTAAAAGCTCTACCCCAAGTTTTGCATCACTTATTCTTCCTGCAGCATTGATTCTAGGTCCTAATTGATAGCCTATTAGATTAGATGTAATCTTATTATCTTTAGTTTGCAACAAACCTAATAGCGCTTTAAGTCCCACATGTACTGTTTTACCCATTTGCATAAATCCTAGATAAGTAATAACTCTATTTTCATCTTCTAAGGGAACTACATCAGCTACTGTTCCTAGTGCCACAATATCTAAGTACTGCCAGATTTGATCTTCTACGTCTTCCCTTATAGCTAAAGCATGTATCAACTTGAATGTTACTCCCACTCCTGCTAAGGCATCAAACGGATATGTACTCCCGGGTCTTTTAGGATTGATAACACAGTAAGCTGCTGGTAGCTCCTCTTGACACTCATGATGATCTGTTATAATAATGTCTAATCCTATTTCTTTTGCATAGCTTACCTCATCTATAGCTGCTATACCTGTATCTACGGTAATAACAAGATTTGCATATTCCTCAATCTTTTTAAGTGCTTCTTTGTTCAGACCATACCCCTCAGTTTGCCTATTCGGGATATAATAAGAAACTTCATATCCTAAAGATTTTAAAAATATATATAAAATAGATGTACTCGTCACACCATCTACATCATAATCTCCATAAATGACAATTTCTTTTCCCTCTTGCTTCACACGCCTTATTCTCTCTACTGCTCTTTCCATATCACTTAATAAATAAGGATTATATAATTGCGTTTGACTTGGATGTAAGAACTTGTATCTTGCCTCCGCACCATCTATTCCTCTATTATCTAATATCTGTTCTATAATATGGGCTTTCGTACCATTGTTTTTACTGTTCCATTTATACTTGCTTGGTAACAAATTTTTCACCCTTTCTCATTTTCATATCTCTAATTATAACATATTTTATTCTATACCCAATTTATTTATTTTTTATAGCTGTACAATGGAATTATATTTATGATATAATTTATACGTTATTTACTTAAATAGGAGTGTTATTATGTCGGAAAAATTTCAAGTAGGTCAAATTATTGAAGGAACTGTTACAGGAGTAAAACCATTTGGTGCTTTTGTGTCCCTTGACGCAACAACTCAAGGTCTAGTTCATATCTCTCATGTAACTCATGGTTTCTTAGAAAACATTGCAGAGGCAGTTAAAGTGGGAGATGTAGTTAAAGTTAAAATTTTATCTATTGATTCAGAAAAAGGTAAAATTTCTCTTTCTATGAAAAATGCTAAACCAGCTCCACCTAGACAACAACAAAAAAAGGAAATTCCAATTGAGGATTTTGAAACCCTTATGAAGAATTTCATGAAAGACTCTAATGACCGTCATACTGATATTAACAAACGCTTAAATCGTTAATAAGGTCTCTAGAAACTTTTTGACACAATTTAATAAAAATAAAAAAGCCTAGCTATTTTGCTAGGCTTTTTTATTTCCACCAATGACATCTACTAACTTAGTTCCTATTAGTAACTTAAAGTCCGCTATTGATGCTTTTTGGGAGATTATGATACTTTTAAAGTTGCCTTCCAATCTATGACTCTTGCTAATTTTGATTCGGTTTGGATATAACTTGTTGAAAAATTAGACGTCACACTAGAAATCATCCACACAACTAGCCAAGATACGCCCACCACACAAGGTTTGTTCTCTCCCATGACCATAGATGTAATAGAATATGTATACTACCTTAAACCTCAAAATATGCGTACTGATTACATTTAAGTAAATAATCAAAAAAGCTGGTCTCTGTATAAATTACAGAAACCAGCTTTTAGTAGTCTAGAGTTTTCACTTGTTTCTAGTTTTTAGCACTTTTACTTCTATGTTTTTTTCTCATTTCAAACCAAATTGGGCTGGCAATGAATATAGATGAATATGTTCCTGAAATAATTCCTATTAGAAGTGGAAACGCAAATTCTTTTACTGATGATGTTCCAAATATAAATAGTAACGCCACCATTACAAGTGTTGTAAGTGATGTATTTATTGAACGTGATAAGGTTTGATTAATACTTGTATTAATCACTTCTTCATCATTTCCCTTCATACGTCCCTTATTCTCACGGATACGGTCAAATACAATGATTGTATCATTGATAGAGTATCCTATGATTGTAAGCATCGCTGCAATGAATGAGTTATTAATTGGTATTCTAAATATAGAATATACTGCAAGCATGATAAGCACGTCATGGATAAGCCCAGCAACGGCACTCGCTCCAAATTTAAAATCTTTGAATCTTATAGAGATATAAATAAGCATAAGTATAGCTCCTAGCACTACGGCTTCTATAGCTTTTGCTTTAATCTCTGGACTAATAGTTGGTGATACAAAGTCTTCTACAAGAATCGGATTACCTTCTATGTTGTATTTTTCTTTAATTTTATCCACAAAAGTTTTTCTTTGCACCTGCTCTGTTGGTTTAGTTGTAATAATAACCTCATTAGTTCCTGGTACATTTTGTATTCTAGCTGTCTCATCACCTAAATGTTCTTCTACTAGTGGACGGATTTCCTCTTCAATATTGTACTCCATACCAATATTAAGATGCATTATTGTACCACCCTTAAACTCGATACCATAATTTAATATATCATTGCCGTTCATTGCTTGGAAAGGCATAGTCAATAATCCTATGAGGATAATGATAGCTGATATAATAAAGAATTTTTTTCTATTTTTTATAAAGTTCATATTCTACGCCCTCCTTTACTTTGATTTTTCTGCGCCATATAAGCTAGCTGAAGTCATTCCCATGTTTACAAATAGCTTTAGAATAATTCTTGTTACTACTAATGCTGTAAACATAGATACGATAATACCTATACCTAGTGTCGTTGCGAAACTCTTAATGATTCCTGTCCCCAACATATAAAGTACTCCTGCTGCTATAAGCGTAGTAATATTACCATCTATAATGGCACTAAATGCTTTATCAAATCCAGCATCTACTGCTGAACGCACACTTCTGCCTACTACTAATTCTTCTTTAATACGTGTGAAAATAATAACATTTGCATCTACTGCCATACCAATTGAAAGTATAATCCCTGCTATACCTGGCAATGTGAGTGTATCTCTTCTTAGACTAAGTATCATGATAACAAGTGCTACATAGAAAACAAGTGCTATATCTGCTGCAACACCATTCACTCTATACACTACTACCATAAAGATAAGTATAAGTACAAATCCTATGATACCTGCTTTAATACTTGTATTAAGTGCATCCATACCAAGTTTAGCGCCAATACCATTTGATGAGATTGGCTCAAGTGCAAATGGTAGTGAACCTGCTTCTATACGCTCTGCTAATTGCTTTGCTGAATCAGGTGTGAAACTCCCTTGAATAATAGATTTACCATCTCTTATTTGCTCATTAACATTAGGCGCACTAATAATCATATCATCTAATTTAATGACAATTGGTTTACCTACATTGTTTTTAGTTGCTTCTGAAAAAGCCTCTGTGCCTTCTTTGTCAAGTTCAATTGATACAACTGCTTCCTGACCTCTACCTGTATCTACAATCTGAGGACTTGCTTTAACGATATTTTTACCAGTCATAATCTGGTTACCTTTTTCATCCTCGAATGTAAGCATTGCTGTTGCCCCTATACTCGCCATAGCCTCTTGAGGATCATCTACACCAGGTATATCTACCCTGATACGATTACTTCCCTCTATTGCAGCCTCTGCCTCTGTATACCCCTCTTTGTCAAGCCTAACTTGTATCATCTGAAGTGCTGCTGACATATCCTCTGGTGTTGGATTTTCTATAGCAGCTTGATAAACTATGTTTACCCCACCTTGTAGGTCTAACCCTAGCTTGATGTTATTCATACCTAATAGCTTGTCCTCTCCTACCCCTATATACGCTACAGCTGCTGATCCCGCAACTACAACTAATACGAGTATGAGGAGTAGAATACTTTTTGCTTTGCTATTATTCCCTTTCATTGCATTTCCTCCTTAGTGTAACAAAACTTATATAATTTGATTATATAAGTTTTGTCAAATTTAGTCAACTTTGTCACCAAATTCTTAAATCTTTTCTAGCTTATTCACACAACTCTGCTTTTAAACCAATGGCACATTCAAGGCGTTTTTTCTCAAGGTCACAACCTATTTCATAAACTGAATTGATATTCCCATGGAAATGATAAGAGTTAGCTGCACATCCACCACTACAGTAAAGTTTTGCCCAACAGCTTACACATTCATCTTTACTATATACATTACATTTTTCAAACTCACTACGTTGTTCTAAGTTTGTTACACCTTCCCATACATCTCCCATTTTAAACTCAGGCATCCCTGCAAATTGGTGACATGGGAAAAGTTCTCCATTTGGTGTTGCTGCTAAGTATTCTGTACCTGAACCACATCCCGCTAAACGTTTGTGTACACATGGTCCACCTGTAAGGTCTACCATGAAGTGGAAGAAGTTAAAGCATTTGCCATCTTCTTTATGTCTTCTAAGCATCTCTTTTGCAAGTCTTTCATACTCATTACAGATTGTATCGATATCTCCTGTTTGAAGTGCATATTCCATATCTGCTGGTGCAACTACTGGTTCTGCTGATACTTCATCAAATCCTTGATCTGCCATGTGTGTTACATCATTTGCGAAATCTAAGTTGTGGTGTGTAAAAGTACCACGGATATAGTACTGTTTGTTTCCTCTTTTTTCTACTAGCTTCTTGAATTTTGGAAGAATGATATCATAGCTTCCTTTTCCATTGCAAGTAGGTCTCATTTTATCATTTACTTCCGGTCTACCATCAAGGCTAAGTACTACGTTGTACATATGTTCATTGAGGTAATCAATGATTTCATCATTTAGTAATACGCCATTAGTAGTCATAGTAAATCTGAAGTTTTTACCACATTCAGCTTCTTTACCTCTTGCGTAGTCTACAACCTCTTTAACTACATCAAAGTTCATAAGAGGTTCTCCCCCAAAGAAGTCTACTTCGATATTTTTTCTATGTGCTGAGTTCTTGATAAGGAAATCAATTGCTGCTTTTCCTACTTCAGCGCTCATCATACCACGTGCCCCATGATACTCCCCTTCACCTGCAAAGCAATATTTACAAGCTAAGTTACAGTCATGTGCTACGTGTAAACATAACGCTTTAACAACTGGTTTTCTGTTCATAAAAGATGGTACTAAATCTCTATAAGTATCTTCTGTATCAAGCATACCCTCTGTTTGAAGTGTCCCTAATTCTTCTATAGCTTCTAATAGTTCTATTTCTTCATATTTCCCTTTATATTTAGCTATAACTTCTTCTTTTGTCCTTTGAAGCATATCTTCTACAATGTCATAAGCTACTTCATCTACAATATGAATAGCCCCGCTGTGTATATCCATAAGAATATTGGAATTTTCGAATTTAAATTTATGTATCATGGTTTTATCCTTTCTGATTTAAAAAATAAAAGCAGCGACTAAAGTCACTGCTCAGTTACCAAAACTTATTTTTCGCAAGCTTGATTTCCTACAGTACAAGAAGTTTTACAAGCTGATTGGCAAGAAGTTTGGCATTCACCACATCCACCTTTTGCTGCACTGTTTTTTAAGTTCTTAGTATTAAGTGTTTTTACGTGTTTCATAACTCATTTCCCTCCTCGCTATAAATCTTTTACATTATACCATAACTTGCTAAGTTTGAAAACTAATTGGATTGTTATTTTTGAGTGTTTACAGAAATCATACCTGCAATACCGCTACTTACTAATACTAAAATAGCTATTGTCATAAGATAGCCTAAATCTAGGCTACTTACCCCTCCAAGCACTGCTGCTAAGATGATAAAAAGTCCTAAATAAACAATTCCGCCTATGCCTCCCCATTTATATCCATTTCTTGGTTCTATTTTTGCCGTATCAAATCCTGCTAAAAATGCAGATAATATAATACCTATAAGTATAATCCATTTTTCAAAACTTGCACCAAGATTGGTATATGTAAGAACGATTGAACCAAGAATAACAAATATAGCAGTTACTACATAAGCCATTGCATTTGCTTTAAGCATTGTAGCAATTGCTGCTGGCATATCAATATTACTTTTTTTACCTTTATGTTTTTTCAACTTCTTCCCCCCTCTCTACTAAAAAGTTTTATTCTTTTATATTTTACGTCCATCATCTAGTAAGTATGATAAAATAATGATATTAAGGAGGATTATCTATGAATTTAATTGATCTCCATGTTCACTCAACTATATCGGATGGTACTTTTACCCCAAGGGAAGTTGCTTTTTATGCAAAGGCCAAAGGACTATCAGCCATTGCCCTAACAGACCATGACTCTATGGATGGTCTCGATGAATGTATTCTAGCTGCAAAGCTCGTAGATCTTCAAGTTATTCCAGGCATAGAACTCACGGGACATTATAAAGGTAAAGAAATTCATATATTAGGTTATTACCTTGATAAAACACATCCTGTTTTAAAAAATAAGCTTCAAGAGCTTGTTCTTACCCGTGAAGCTCGCAATATTAAAATGCTTACAAACCTTATTGCCTTAGGCTTTGAGCTTACTCCAGAGGACCTGTATCCAGTTGGCACGTCTAAAGGTGTTTTAACTAGGGCTCATTTTGCTAAGGCTCTTTATACCAAAGGTTATGCCTCTAGTATTAATGACGCCTTTGATAAGTATCTTAGTAGTGATAAGCCGGCTTATGTCAAAAGACAATCTATGGATTATACTGAATGTATCGACCTCATCCATACTGCCGGTGGTATTGCTGTTATTGCACATCCTCACCTTTATAAATTTGATACCGATACTTTTGGGACTTTTATTCAGGACATGGTTGCTGATGGCTTAGATGGTATCGAAAGTATCTACCCCAAATATAGTGATAATGAAACAATACAATTATTTGAATTATGCTTTACTCACAACCTCATCTCTACAGGAGGTTGTGATTTTCATGGGACCAATAAACCTAATCTTGATATAGGTACAGGTTATGGACATACGCATATCCCCTATGAGATTCTTCAAGGTTTAAAACACAAATGGGAAGCTAGGCACCTTTAAGTGCTGCTTCCCATTTGTGTTTTAAACTTATCTCTTATTCAGCTGGAACTGTACGCTCAAAATAAGTTACTTGTCCAGTTTGTAAGCTGATACCTACAAGTAAATATGTCTTAATTTCTTCATTTTTATATCTTAATACTGTAAGCTGCTTATTGCTTACCGCCTTCTCTATGCCATCATAAATCCACTTACTAGGCTCATCTACCACACCTGTTGTTATGGCAAATTTATCCCCTATTTCTTTAAGCTGTTGCTCTTTATATTTTTGTGGCTGTGCCGTAGTAAATAACTGAAGAATAGCCCCTTGTACTCCTTGATTGTCCTTATCCATTACTACACCATAGGACTGAATTTCACCTTCTCTAGCTTCTGTCATTGTAGTTCCTCTAAACATATTACTTACATGTGTTTTTGTTCCTGCTTCTTTATCTATCACTTGATTCTCAAAAGCTAGTTCTTCTCTTGCAACACCATCATTGATATCTATATCAAAATACTGCTTAATCGTTTGTGCTGCAACCTCTTTCATCTCTACTTTCATCTCATTATTGGTGATTTCTACTGTCTCAGTTGTTGTATTAGACCCACTACACCCTACAAGTAATACACTTAGTAACCCTAATACTGATACTATTTTTATGATATGTTTCACTTTGAATCCTCCTCTAAATTAACTTTTCTATTATGTTACCATAACTCTTAAAAAAAGTATACTTTCTTTAAGAGTTATCCTCTCACTTAAAGCGTGAACTTCTGAACTTATCCTTGAAGCTGCATTATTTCTATAAATAAAATTTTTATTATATTTTTATTTCTATTTTTAACTAAATCCTGTAAAATAAAATTTAAGATTATTGAAGGGAGCTTATAAAATGATATCAAATAAAATGCAAAATCTAGTTGCTAATAGTTCTACTATTCGTGCTATGTTTGAAGAAGGCAAAAAACTTGCTGCTATTTACGGCAGCGAAAATGTATTTGACTATAGCCTAGGCAACCCAAATGTACAACCTCCAGAAACTATAAAAACAGCTATTTCTGATATATTAAATGAAGAAAGTCCTAATTTAATTCATGGCTATATGAATAATTCTGGTTATGAAGATGTAAGAAATACCATTGCAGAGCATATTGCTATCAAACATCATGTTTCTATTACTGCCGCTAATATTATCATGACATGTGGCGCAGCCGGTGGTCTTAATATTCTTTTAAAAACATTAATGAATCCAGGTGATGAAGTTATTGTCTTCGCACCATTCTTTGGGGAATACAAAAATTATGTAGATAATTATGATGGGCATTTAGTTGTGATTCCTGCTGACCTTACGACATTTGAGCCAAATCTTCTAGCACTTAAAGAAGCCATTACGCCAAAAACCAAAGCTGTTATTATTAATTCACCTAATAACCCAACAGGCGTTATTTATTCTGAAGAAGCTATCAAAGGTTTAGCACTACTTTTAGATACCGCTCAAAAAGAATTAGGTACTAGTATCTATTTAATCTCAGATGAGCCTTATAGAGAGATTATCTATGATGATGCTAAGGTACCTTATATTCTTAATTATTATGATAACGCCTTTATAGGTTATTCTTATAGCAAATCCCTCTCTCTTCCAGGTGAGCGTATAGGTTATCTTGTGGCTAATAGCTCTATGAATGATTTTGAAGAGATTATGGCTGGTCTTAATGTAGCTAACCGCATCCTAGGATTTGTTAATGCACCTTCTCTATTCCAAAGAGTCATTGCCAAATGCTTAGATAGTGAAGTAGATATTAGTATTTATAAAAGAAATAGAGATCTACTCTACAATCACCTCATTAGTATCGGCTTTGACTGTATTAAGCCTCAAGGTGCATTCTATCTCTTCCCAAAAAGTCTTATCCCAGATGATAAACAGTTCTGCCAGGATGCCAAACAGTTTAATCTTCTTCTCGTCCCAGGCTCTGCTTTTGGCTGTCCTGGTCATGTAAGATTATCTTATTGCATTAGCTATGAAAAGATTGAAAAGTCTTTAGAAGCTTTTACTAAATTAGCAGCACTTTATAAATAAAACAGAAAAGCTTGTAATAGGTAGATTGCTCATGCTCTCCACTTACTACAAGCTTTTATATTTTAATGCTCTACACTCATCTATATTATGCTACTCGCTTTTATTATCAACTTACTCTATATCTTATCACCTTGCCATAAGATAAAGAATTCACCTATACTTCTTCCCTTCAGCTCTTTCTTGATTCCATCAGCTTTCCAAAACTCACATTGTTTAAATAATACGTGGGTCTCATAACCTTCTGCTTTTAGCAACTTATCTAGTTGTTCCCATCCACTTTTTCTAGTTATATATCTATTTGTATCTATATGAATAATACCCACTGGACTTACACTTACTTGAATCATTGCCTTAATCATTCTTATTACTCCTTTTTCACCCCATATAGGGTAAATAAATTGAATAATACTAAAAGAAATCACTAACCATAGCTTATAGACTAATCCAATTTTCTTTTTAGTCTTATTACTATTTTTTATTTTTTCTTTATCATTAACAGTATCTCTACTTCTAGTTACATTTGGAGTTTTAGTTCTACTTTTTGCTAATTGTTTGTTTTTATACTTTAATCTACTCATTTCACTAACTCCTCATTTGTTTATATAACCTACGTACTTCCTATCTTATCAATTTTAACACATTTTATCTAGCCTCTATAATAAAAAATATATACTTATTTAAATTTTCTCCTAAAAAAAAGAGATATACATTATGTATATCTCTTACAGTGCCCCGAACCGGAATCGAACCAGTGACACGAGGATTTTCAGTCCTCTGCTCTACCGACTGAGCTATCGGGGCGTATTAGGTTATTACCTAAGCGCGAGACGGGAGTCGAACCCGCGACCCTCTCCT
>JAVVPO010000005.1:0-25873 GCA_036655715.1 Cellulosilyticaceae bacterium
TTACTATTCTAAGTCAATAATAACCGTATTTCCAAACCAAAGCTTACCTAAAGCATTAAGTTCCCATTGGTGTACTTCATCTTTTACTTGAAGATTATTAACATAGTAGTAAATAGGTAAGATTGGATAATCATTCATAAGAATCTCTTCTGCTTTATATAAGTGATCCATACGTTCTTTACCTGTTGTATTTCTTGCTGCTTTAAGCTCTGTATCAAACTCTGGGCTATTGTAACGTCCACTGTTTTGTGGATTAGGAGATTCAAAGATTTCAATCATGGTATTTGGATCTAGATAGTCCCCAATCCAGCCATGACGTGCGATTGAATCGAATGTTCCTGTATTTCTTGTTTCTTGGAATACTGCCCACTCTTGATTATTAAGTTTCACATCAATTCCTAAGTTTTGTTTCCACATTTCTTGAACAGCTTCTGCGATAACCTTGTGTGCATCCCCTGTGTTATAAAGAATTTCCATTGCTGGGAATCCAGCTCCATCTGGGTAACCCGCTGCTGCAAGTGCTGCTTTTGCGCCTTCTACATCTGCAGTTACTGAAATACCATAGTCTCCAGCTGTTTCATTAAAATCTTTTTCATCTGCATCTAAGAATCCTGGAGGTGTAAATCCAGTTGCTGGTGTTTGGCCACCACGTGCTACTTGCTCTGCAATAACCGTACGATCAATGGCTAAGTTAAGTGCTTTACGTACATTGACATCTTGCATCACTGGATTATTCATATTAAAGCAGTAGAAGTAAGTTCCGATATAAGGCATAGAATAGAATGTTTCATCTTCTATAATAAGCTTTGGAATCTCTGTTGTTGGTATTTTATCATTAACATCTACTTCATCAGCTTTGTAAGCTGCATAAGCAGTTGATTCTTCAACAATCATTCTACCTGTAATTTTTTCTAGATAGATATTTTCTGCGTTCCAGTAATTTTCATTCTTAACAAGTATGAGTTGGTCACCCATTTTGTACTCTGCAAGTTTGAATGGTCCATTTGAAATCGCTTTATTAGGATCTTTTGCCCATGCACCTTCTGGGTCTACCATATCTTCACGCACTGGCATATAAGTTGCAAAGGCTGTAAGACGTAAGAAATATTCTGTAGGTCTTACAAGTGTTACTTCTAGCGTTTTCTCATCTATTGCTTTAACCCCTAATTCTTCTGGCTTTTTAGTACCGCCATATACAATTTCCTCTGCATTAAGCACATTGCCTGAGGCAAATATGTAAGCATACTCTGATGCGAGTGTAGGGTCTACTGCACGTTTCCACGCATATTCAAAATCTCTAGCTACTACTGGTTTACCATCTGACCATTTAGCATCTCTTAATTTAAAGGTATAGACTAATCCATCTTCTGATATAGTCCACTCCTCCGCCATAGCAGGTACTACTTCCCCGCCAACTTCTCTTACTAAACCTTCAAATGTATTATTGATAACATGCCCACCATCTACAGCTGAGTTAAGTTGTGGATCAAGTGTCAATGGATCTGCCCCTATATTCCATACCACTTCTTGTTTTTCTGCTATCGCATAGCCATCTTCTGTCATTACCTTAGTTCCTTCTGCTGGCGCTTCTTCTACTTTTTCTCCTGTTTTTTCTTCTACTTTTTGTTCTTGCACTTCCCCATCTGTAGATGTTGGTGTACTAGATGCACATCCTGTAAAGGCCATAGTTGCAATGACTACACTCGATATAAATATGGACAATTTTCTACTTATTTTCATTCATTCCATTCCCTTCTGTTTATAAATTTATATAAAAACTATATGTTTTATAACATATAGTTATTATCCCCACTTATTTATCATAGAGATGACAAGCCACTTGGTGCGTTCCATCTATTGACATAAGTTTTGGTTCCTCTTCTTTGCACCTTTCCATACAATAACTGCATCTGGTACGGAACCTACATCCTGATGGTGGATTAACTGGACTTGGCACATCTCCTTCTAATACTATTCTATTTCTTGTTTTAGATTTTTCTGGATCCGGTATAGGAATAGCCGATAATAATGCTTTGGTATAAGGATGAGTTGGATGTGTATAAATTTCGTTACTCTCTCCTATTTCCACTAATTGACCAAGATACATAACACCTATTCTATTAGATATATGTTTAACCATAGATAAATCATGAGCAATAAATAAATAAGCCATTTTTCTTTCTTCTTGAATCTCCTCAAGCATATTGACAACTTGTGCTTGTATGGATACATCTAGTGCAGATATAGGTTCATCACAAATAATAAACTCAGGATTCACCGCCAATGCCCTAGCTATTCCTATACGCTGTCTTTGCCCACCTGAGAACTCATGTGGATACCTACTGGCATGGTCTTTCATTAACCCTACTCTTTCCAATAAGGAATAAATCCTCTCATCTCTTTCTTTGCCAGAAGCTATCTTATGTGTATCAATGGCTTCTCCTACAATATCTGAAATGGTCATTCTGCTATTAAGTGAAGCATAGGGATCTTGGAAGATCATCTGCATCTTTTTGCGATATTCTCTCATTTGTTTTTCTGTATAATGAGTAATATCTACTCCGTTATAGCAAATCTGCCCTGCCGTTGGCTCATACAGTTTAAGAATAGTTCTACCTGTCGTACTCTTTCCACACCCTGATTCTCCAACTAAACCTAGAGTTTCCCCTTTTCGGATGCCAAAAGATACATTGTCTACTGCCTTTACATGGGTTTGTTTTTTTGTAAATAATCCTGTTGTTTTAGTAAAATATTTTTTGAGTTCTTTGACTTCTATAAGATAATCTGCTTTACTTTCCATTATTTCACCTCCTCCTTTTTAAATCCCGCTACACTTGGTGCATCTGGATGAAGTAAATGACATCTTGATTTATGACCTGGCTTTACTTCATACAAAGGAGGTACTTCTTCTAAACACCTTTTCATAGCAAATTGACATCGTTTGCAGAAAGCACACCCCTTAGGTGGATGTAGCATATCCGGAGGAGAACCTGCTATTGGAATAAGTTTTTCCTTTACTAAATTATCTGGATTAGGTACTGACTTAAGGAGTCCTATCGTATAGGGGTTTTGGGGATTATAGAATATCTCCGCAATAGTTGCTTCTTCCATAATCATGCCACCATACATGACAATGACTCTATCGCAGATTTCTGCAATAACGCCTAAATCATGTGTAATAAAAATAATTGAAGTATTAACTCTATCTTTTAAATTCTTAAGAATATCTAATATCTGAGCTTGAATAGTTACATCCAAAGCTGTTGTCGGTTCATCCGCTATCAGTAGCTCAGGATCACAAGCTAGTGCCATAGCAATAATAGCCCTTTGTCTCATTCCCCCTGAAAATTCATGCGGATAGTTATGTATACGCTGCTCTGGAGAAGGAATACCTACTAACTCTAGCATTCTAATCGCAATTTCTACAGCTTGTTTATGTCCTACCTTTTTATGTCTGCGAATAACCTCTGTCATCTGATTACCTATGGTATAAACAGGATTAAGCGCAGTCATAGGATCTTGAAAAATCATAGACATTTCATTGCCTTGTATCTTCTGCATCTCCTTTGGAGATTTTTTAAGCAAGTCTTCTCCTTTAAATATTACCTCACCACTTTTTGTTTTCCCGGGATGTGTCAGTAGCCTCATAACAGACATAAATGTAACACTTTTACCACTTCCTGATTCCCCTACTATACCTATTACTTCACCTTTGTATAAATCAACGGATACATCTCTTACTGCCTTCACTTCACCTAAATGTGTATAAAAAGATGTCTCAAGCCCTCTAACTTCTAATATTTTTTCTTTTTCCATCTTTCGTCCCCCTATTTACGTAGCCTTGGATCTAATGCATCTCTTAAGCCATCTCCTAAAAAGTTGAAAGCAAACATAGTAATAGCGATAGCTATAGATGGCACTATAAGTTGATAAGGATAAGAACGAATACCTCCTAATGCATCATTTGCAAGTGTTCCCCAAGAAGCTTGTGGCGCTGATACCCCAAGTCCAATAAAGCTTAGGAATGACTCCGTAAAGATAGCACTTGGTATACTCATTGTTAAGGTAACAATAATAGGCCCTATAGCATTGGGTAATAAATGTTTGATAATTATTCTTGCTTTAGATACGCCTAACGCTCTAGCTGCTAATATAAATTCTTGTTCTTTTAGGCTAAGCACCTGCCCTCTAACTAATCTTGCCATACTGACCCAATATACCAATCCTATCGTTAGAATAATAGTCTTAATCCCAGGTTCTATCAGTACCATCATTAGGATAACAATAAGCAATAAAGGTATGGAGTTAATCAAATCGACAATACGCATCATGATGTTATCTACCTTGCCACCTTCATATCCTGATATGCCCCCATAGAGCACGCCAACAATCAGATTAACCATAGAAGCAACCAATCCTACTGTTAGTGAAATTCTTGCCCCAAACAACACCCTTATCCATACATCTCTACCTAGATGATCTGTTCCTAATCTATTTGTTTTATTAAACACTTTAATAGTGTTTGTTAAATCTATTTCTTTACCCTCTACTAGCAGCTTATATTTTGCTTGCTCTGCTGGCGCTTGTGATGCTTCACTTACAACTGCCTTCTTACTTTTCTTAGTTTTTTTCTTTGTTGTTCCATAATCTAGCTTAACTTCTTTACCATTTACATCATAAATCTTATAACGCTCAACTGTATTATCTTGTTTTAACTCAGGTACCCCAATTACTTCACCTTTAGCCGTTACCTGTACTAACTTATATTCTTGATGCACAAACACATAATCCTCATCACTAATCTGAACTAATTCCAGCCTTGGTGGTAAATTAGATAATGCGAGATTCTGATCTGAGTATTTTGTATCAGATATCATAGGTCCAACCACTGCTAGTAAGGTTAATATAATAATCATAACAAGACCTATCATAGCTAGTACATTCTCTCTTAATCTACGCCATACATCTTGCCAGTAAGTGAGGCTTTTTCTTTCTTTTTCTATTTTTTCTGCCTCAATTAAATTAATGGGTTCCCACTGCGTGTTCTCTTTCATCTAATCACCTCCTAATCACCAAGTTTAATTCTAGGATCTATCACTGCATAAGCAATATCTACTAGAAATACCATTACTACATAGAGTGCTGCAAAGAATAATGTAATACTCATAATCACCGTATAATCCCGGTTCGTAATACTTTCTACAAAGTATTTACCTAGCCCTGGAATCGCAAATATTTTTTCTACTACGAAAGATCCTGTTAAAATAGATGCAATCATAGGCCCTACATAAGTTACAACAGGAATAAGTGCATTCTTTAGAGCATGTTTCCCAATGACACTTCTGTTACTTAGTCCATTTGCCTTTGCTGTTCTAATATAATCTTGCCTTAAAACCTCTAACATACTAGACCTCATCAGCCTTGTAACAAAAGCTATAGAAAAACCACCAAGGGCAATAACAGGTCCTATATAAGACTTCCACTCATTAAGTCCTCCTGCTGGTATCCACCTTAGCTTCTCTCCAAATATATACATAATAAATGTTCCTACCACAAAACTTGGTACCGCAATACCTACAGTGGCTATGACCATAACCAGATGGTCCGTCAGCGTATTTTGTTTAAGTGCCGATATAATGCCTATTGGTATCCCCAATATTAAGATAACAAAAACAGCTACCACTCCAACCTTTGCTGAGACAGGAAAGGATTGTGCTATAATGTCATTGACCTTTACCCCTTTATGTTTAATGGATATTCCCATATCCCCTTGTGCCAAATTCGAAAAATAAGTTATATACTGTTTCCATAAAGGTTGATCAAGTCCATACTTCTCCATAAGAGCTGCTTCTATCTCCGGTGGCAACTGTCTCTCACTAGTGAACGGCCCTCCTGGAATGGAATTCATTAACACAAATGTAAGCGTTCCTATTAAAAATAATGTAATAATAGTTGAAACAAATCTCTTTACAATATATCGTGCCATTCCTTTGCTCCCTTCTTGCGTTTATTTTTACAATCGTTTATATATTGTTTTTATTTAATTGATATATAATATACTTATTAGACTTTTGCAATATTTATGTTTATAAAATTCTTTTTTTATTTTATTTATTCTTATAACTTAATTTTTATTTTAATTTTAACACCTTATTTTAAACACAAAAAAGTACAATACTTCTTATGTTTACTAAGAATATTGTACTTTTATTTTTAATTTTATTATAATATAAATATCTTTTATACTTTATTAAATTAATAATTTTTTAAATCAATAGATTTTTAAACCTATATATTCATCATATTTTTTCTTATTTATTAATTTAGTTATACAATTTTTTTACTTAATGGCACAAGGTTATCCACCTATCTATATTGTAAAGATAAATGACCTTTTCCTTAATAGGTTTATTGGTTATAAGGCTAATAGCTTGTGCATATAAATCCAGCTGAATCTCGTATCTATCTTTGATTTTCAAGATACTTTCTTCTATATTATTTAAATCTATATAGTCCGTCTTATAGTCTACAATTACAAAACCATCTTCTTCTATAAAACAAGCATCGACTACCCCTTGCACTAATATCTCCTCATCTTCTGGATAAGTATCATCTACTTCTGATGCCTGAGTAAGATAAACAAAGGCTTTTTCCTTCCACATATACTTAGCACTTCTCATACGTCCTGCCATTTCCGAATTAGCCATACTTACCAATGTGTCTATATTGATAATCTCCAATACCTGCTCATCTATTTTACGACTACTTGCTAATTTGTAGAGTTCTTCTCTTACACCTTCTTTATCCTTTATTTGCAGATAATCAAGTTGCTCAAAAATTTTATGAATCATCGTTCCTCTAGCTGCACCTTGCACCCCTACTGCTGGTTGTCTAATAAAGCTTGGGACTGACTTTTCTTCAGCTTTTAATCCTTCACTTTTTATCCAATTTTCTTTTTTGTTTTTCTTAAGTTCTGATACGGATACCTTCGTTGGTAAAATAGTTGATTCCCTGTGACTATAGCTAAAATTAAGTTTTTCAAATATTTCTTTTTTATGTCCACTATAATCTACTACAGCATCCCAGCTTTGTATCATACTTTTTTTATTTTCTAGTAACTCTAGCGCCTTACGATTAGATAGTGCAATCTCTGCACCTGTCCATTTTTTTAGTTTCCACCTAGAACTCGCTTCAAATAGATACTCTGGTTTCTCATCTATTACCTGTCTTACCTCTTCAAATTCTTTGTGTGCAAAGAGACTGATGCCTATCCAGTTCAAATACGTTGCAGACTTCTTTATCCCTAGTGGTAATACACCTTTAGCACTTCTAATACCATATTTACTCCAGTTATCTACTTGCTTTTCTAGATTTTTGACCGTCCCTGTGATGATTAACTTTTCTTTTGCCCTTGTTAAGGCTACATAGAGAATACGCATTTCTTCTGATAGATTTTCAGAAACTATTTTATTCTTAAGCACCACAAATGGAATTGTATCATAAATGATTTCATCTTCATAATCTAGATGTCTCGGCCCGAAACCTAATTCACTATGGAACAATAGATTATTTTTGATATCTTGGTTATTAAATTTTTTAGATGTTTCACTTAGGAATACAACAGGAAACTCTAGCCCTTTACTCTTATGAATACTCATAATCCTTACCAAATTTTCATTTGCACCAACAAGCTTTGCTTGCTCTAAATTCGCATTAGTCTGGCTCAACCTCTCTAGATACTGAATAAAGTTAAATAATCCCGTTTGGCTAGTGCTTTCAAATTCCTCAGCATATTTTTTCAGCATTCTTAAATTAGCCTTTTTCTTGGCACCTGCTGGCAGAACTCCTACATATCTATAGTAGCCTGTCTCTACAAACAACCTAGCCAAAAGCTCTTCTATAGTAATGGTAGCTGCTATCTCTCTATATTTTCCTAAGAGATTATAGAAATACTTAATACTTTCTTTAGCTTCTTCTTTTTGTATATAACACTTTAATGCACTATAGAAATCTCCATTTTCTTTTTCTTTTCTAATATGAACTAAATCATCTAAGCTCACGCCTACTATTGGTGAACGTAGTACTGTAATAAGCGGTATATCCTGCATCGGGTTATCCACAATCTGTAATAAGCTAATCATAGTTTGGATTTCTAAAGCTTCGAAGAAACTACTATTCACTTCTGCATAAGCATCTATTCCTTTAGCAAGGAGTGCCTCTTCAAAAATACTTGCATTACTCTTAGCTCTTAGTAAGATTACAATATCCTTTGGATCTACCTTACGATAATCCCCTATCCCTTTATCGAAGACATGACTAGGATTCCCCTTACCTTGTAAGAGTTCATCAATAAGAGTTGCCACCATATTAGCTTCTAGTTCTATGCTCTTTAAATCTTCGCCTTCTTCTTCACTACCTTCATCCACTTCCTCTATCTTATCAGTTTCTAAGATATGAAGTTCTACACAGTCTGATAGACCTCCCTCTATGTCTGCACAGTCCCCATCTGCATAGAAATTACCAACTTTTAGTTTAGCATCTTCATCATAGACTAAATCCCCTACATCCTTACTCATAATCTGATCAAAAATATCATTAGTAGCCGCTAATATATTTTCACGACTTCTAAAGTTCTGAGAAAGATCTATACAGACATTTTTTGTCTCTCTATTTTCATGAATCTCTCCTTCTCTAATATACTTATGCCATGTGTCGTACTTCTTGGCAAAAATAAGAGGATTAGCCAATCTGAAACGATAGATACTTTGCTTCATATCTCCAACCATAAATTTAGTTGGTCCATCTTCTTTGGCCGCAGCTACAGCTCCTAATATGGTTTCTTGTACCATATTACTATCTTGATACTCATCAATATAAACTTCCTTATAAAAGCTACTCAGTTCCTTAGCTGTTTCCGTATAACCTATTTGTCCATCTACTTCATCTCTTGTAATAAGCAATTTAAGACACATATGTTCTAGGTCATTATAGTCTACTAATCCCCTTTCTCTTTTTTGCTCACCATATCTTGTATCAAACTCACCCACAAGCCCTACTAACCCTTTGATAACCTGTCCCACCAATGGGGTTTGTCTAAGCAGCGTAGGGTCTTGCATTGGCATTGTTGATGACTTTATCTCTCCAACTATCTTCTTAGCTATATCTCTGTAGCCTTTTACTCTGTCTTTAAGCCGTTCATCACATTCTTGCTTTTTACCTGGTAATCTACCAAAACTAATCTGACTTAAGTTGTCAATAATCTCACTTAGTGGCCCATCTTCTACCCTTTCTATCTGAGATAAATCTGCTAGAAGGATATCCTCATACAACGCTGGTCCCATAGGTTTCTTACACAGCTTAAGTGCTTCTTTATAAAGACTCCTTAGGTCCTGTAGTTGGAATAAAATATCCTTTGCCAAGGCTTCTCCCCAAGGTGAGTCATCTAAACTTTCATAGTCTTCACACAACAAATTGGCTTTCTCTTCTAACCATTCATTGGGGAAAACAGTACTTTTGGAAAAAGTATGTACATCTAATATCATTTGAATAAGTGGCTCCATCCCTCTTACGCCACCATACGTATCGGCTAACTTCAAGAACTCTTCATTATCCTCTTGTTCAAAGTATTCTTCTAACATCTCTTCTAAAATTTCAAGTTTCATAATCGTTAGTTCTGCATCGTTTCCTACTCTAATATTAGGATCTATTTCTAAGTTATTAAAATAAGCTTTGATTGTTTTTAAACAAAAGGAATGAATAGTTGAAATAGATGCCTTTGAAAGTAGTGATAATTGCCTTTCTAGATAACCCATTTGCTCTTTATCCAAAAGTGTAAGCTCCTCCTTGTTTTGAAGCTCTTCTATTCTCTCTGAAATCTTATCCCCTACACGTTCTTTCATCTCATTTGCCGCTGCACTTGTAAAGGTCACAATAAGGAATCTATCAATATCAATTCCTTCTTCTTCACTATTTCCTAATATACGATTAAATACCCTTTCAGTCAGAACCGCAGTCTTCCCTGATCCTGCTGCTGCTGAAACAAGAATGTTTGCATCTCTCTTATCTATCGCTGCTTGTTGCGCCATGGTCCATGCCATCGTGACACCTCTCTTTCTTCTATGTTTTATGTCATTTTCTCATAGTCTATACAAACGAATAAGTGACCTGAGCACCTACACCCAGGCCACTTATTCACTTAGCTTATTCACTTAACCTATTATCTTTTTTTTCCCTACAACTTCAAAATCATCTAGTACAATCTTTGTCCGATAATTTTTGATACCTTCTTTATTCATAAACTCACTATTTTGCAGACTACCTATTACAACAATCTTCTCTCCCTTTTTGGTATTTTGGGAAAGTAGTTGAGCTTTCTTGCCAAAAGCTACGACATCAAAAAAATAGGTTTCCTTTTCTTTTTTCTTCTTGTTATCCACTGCCAGCCGAAATTGTGTATAGAATCTACCATTCTCATTTGCCTGTTTTAACTCTAAATCTTGTGCTAGGTTTCCCATTAGATTAACTTGGTTCATAAACTCCTCCTAATTATTTTTCTAGAGTTTATACCTATCTTAATTGCTTTATTCACTTGCAGTAGATTTTTTATTATTTTTGATTTTTTCTATTACAAATATGTTCCCATATTTCTTCATTACCTATTTTATCTAGTACCTCATACTCATTATCTTGATTGGCTGTATCAAACTGACAGATCGCTTGATATTTACAATAAGTACAAGGATCTTTACTTGTTAGCTTATAAGGGTTAGCACTTACCTTCCCATCCAATATATCTTTACCTAACATTCTTACCTTATCTACAATAAACTCTCTTAGCTGCTCAAACTGATTTTCATCAGCTACTGATGAACGCTTTGCTACACTACCATCTTTATTAAACTTAACTGGGATAATCTGCCCCGTACCGTCTTCATCCATCATACGAATAATCTCTTCATCTTCTAATACAAGCCCTGAAAGTTTGAAATTCTTAAGTTGCTTATCCATAACTGCTTCCAAAGTTGTTCCTGTCTCATATTTCACATAAGTCGTATCTATATGGAAGTAAAACATTCCCGCAGGCTTATTTTTCTCATTAATTTTGATATATGAATCTAAGTAAAGCAGGAGCTGTAGCTGCAATCCATAATACAACTCAACTAAGTTGAATTGTTTTTTACCTGATTTATAGTCTAGAATCTTCACATACTCCTCGCCGTTTTCTTTGGCATATACATCTACCCTATCTATTTGGCCTTTCAGCAGTACACTTCTCATCTCATCTATTTGGATTTCTATAGGTGGCATGCCTTCGTAGCCAAAGTTCACTTCATACTCTTTAGGTTCAAACTTTCCTTGCCTTAGCTGATGCGTAAGCGCTCTAATAGCTCTCTTCGACATCTTCTCCACTTTACTTGCTGTGTATTTAAATCGGCCGTCTTCTCTACCTGACCTATTATACTTATTAATACTATAAGTTACAGCACTTTTAACACTTTCATCCATTTGTACATTACTTGCATCTACCCAGTTAGTTTGACGCTTTTGAAGTTCTTCAGGATACCTTTCAAGGACAGAGTGGAACAATGTCCCTATCTCTGCTGTATTCCACTTAAAGAGTTTTCTTTCCTCTGCTTTAATCCCATACTTAATAAAATAACAGCATGCACAGTTTCTAAAAGTCTCAAGCTTCGAAATACTTGTATCTAGTCTTTCATCATAAAGAAGCTTTGCTGTATCTTTGTGCAAATAGTGTTGTTGATTGGTATAAAGAATATGCTCACTCATCGTGCGCACTTTATCTTTCCATTCATCACTTGATACATACCAGCTTACCACATCTCTCCACGTGCTATCTTCTTCAACCTTACCTTCCATATCTTCTCTAAGCCTTGCTCCAATCATCCCAAATGTTGGTAAGGGTGCAAAGATATCTTCTGATACTTTCCTAGTCTCTATTTCTCCTTGTTTAAACAGTTTCTTCAACTTATAAAATACGATAGAGGGTCTCATAGGTTTACCTACCTCATCCGCCACTACACTACTCGCACATAGCTTATGAGTCGCCCTTGTAAGAGCTGTATAAATCAAGAAAGTACTACCATAAATATCTTGATTGATAAGTATATCATTTAACCTATCTCTTTTTGAATCTTTAGCTTTACACACTGCGGTAAGTGTTATCTTGTCCATTTCTGAGAAGATATCCATATTACTAGACTGCTTAGGGATAAGTCCCTCATTTATCCCCAGAATAAAGAGTGCTTTCTCCTTTGGTAACCTAGTACGGTCAATGGTCCCTATCAACACTTGGTCTTTAGCAGGAGGGATGATACCCATCTTAATATAGCTAAAGCTTGTCTTTAGGATGTTTCTATACGTTGATACAGATACTTTTTCTTCTCCTAAAATATCCACAAGACGCTCAAATATCTCTACTACTTGTCCCCATATTTGAGAATTTTCCAACTCTAATGTACGATTTTGCGCTAATTTATGCTGCTCTGTACGCTTTTCTAACGTTTCATAAGCCTTAATACTTTCTAAAAAATGGTACAAGCTAATAGTTGTTTCTTTAATACTTAGCCTCCCCTCTTTTCCTTTGTACTTACTTATCTCTTCTTCTAGTGGCGCTATAATACTTATTACTTTTTCCCTTATCCGATTAATCTCTTCTAAGTTAGTCGTTTCCGCTCCGAATTCCCAGACTTCTTGCCATTTTTTCTTTCCTTTGATGCCATATTCTAGTAAGTAATTATCTAGCAAATCTACTTCATCCAAAGAAAGTACTGTCATATTAGTTCTTAGAAAACTTAATACCCCTTTGTAGCTCCAACTTGTTGTAATGATTTCCATAATGCTATCTATAGCTGCTATCAAACTATTGGTATGAATATCTCTTTTATAATCTAGAAAGAAAGGAATATTATACTCTTTAAAAATGCTGGTTAAACTAGACTTGTACTTACCCAAATCTCCAACCAATATAGCAATATCTCTATAACGATAGTCTTCATCTCTTATTAGTCCTACAATTTGTTTGGCTGTTTCTTCTATTTCCTCTTCTACATTCGCATAAGTTCTAACGATCACATCCCTAGCTTCTTTCTCAAAAGGCTTCACGTAAGTCTTAAGATAATTCTGTTCTAAGTAACTTAATTCTTCTGACACATCTTCTTCCTTATAAGAACTAAGACACACTTCTTTATGAGCTTTCTCTTCATCACAAATATTTATCAACTTTTGATATGTTTTTATACTTTCATAAAAAGGATTATTCTCAAATATTTTTTCTTCTGCCCCATACTCTTTATCCATTGGCAAAGTAATTGTGATATCTTTTGCCTTTTTAAGAAGTTCCCTTACTATTTGCAACTGAGCTGTTGTAAAACCATAAAACCCATCTATCCAAATACTTGTATTTTCTAAGTACTTGCTCTCTTTCACGTGGTCTGCCAAAAGCTTCATAGTTCCTTCAGATGTTATAAATTTTTCTGCTATATATTCATTGAACCATCCATAAATATTTTTAATATCTTTCATCTTATATTGAAAGATAGAAGTCGCTTCTTTATCTTCTATCATAATCTCTAATGTCTCTGTCTCTATACTATTTTGCTCAAAAATAGTCATTAATCTATTAACTGAGTCTACAAATCCTTCACTTATATAACTTTTCTTAAAGAAACTTAGTTCCTTTTTATGTTCTTCTAAAATTCGTTTCAGAATCATTACTTTTTCCAAATCATCTATCACAGGGTAATGCGCTTTACCAGCCTCTTTTAATACCTTCTGTGCTAGATTTTTAAAGCTAATAACTTCTACCCTCAAAAGTCCTGGATACAATTTCTGCGATAACTCTATTTGCGTCTGTAAGTTGAACTGCTCTGGTACTAACATAATGAGATTACTATACTCATCCTTAGTAAGTTCTTCTTGAATTTGAGTGTAACACGCACTCGTCTTCTTACTTCCTGCTCTACCTAATATAAATTTAGCCTTCATCTTTTTCTCCTTATCTTTATAAAATCAAAAAATGACCACCTGTATAGAATACTCATCTTATACAAGGGTCATTTTAATATTTTAGTTAATCTTCACTTTGTACTTCGCTTGGTACACTTCTTTTAACTCTTCAATTTCTTTTGGATTAATATAAGGATGTACACTTTCCATACCATCTAGCATAATGAGTGCTTCATCTAAATAGGGTATACTTCTTCTAGCATCCTCAGTCACAATCATACTAAGCCTTGCAAGTTCTTTAAAAAAATCCACTTTTTCTTCTATATAATCTTCATATACCCCATGTATATCTTTATTATATCTAAAAGTGTTTGCCTCGTAAACACCTCTAAGAATTTTATAACTATCTTCTAGTCTATCATACTTTTTAAGTATCTTCGCTACATACACCTTAGATACCCAGTGTATTGGATCCTTTTCCACAAACTCTGGCAATCTTTCTTGTCTCTCTTCTAAAAAGTTCTTTAGTTCTAACATTTCTTCTTTATTCACGGTAATTCCCCCTACAATTTCTCTCTCTAATCTATACATTTTCTTACCATTGTTACACACTCCCGGTAGATTCGTCAAGTATTTTCTATATATTCCTTATTTTACAAAATATTTATTTATATTATAAAGATATTGATTAAAGATATTTGTTTAACGTCTCTTTTATAGCGCCTACTCCTGCTGTCATTTCAGCAAAGTATCCTTCCACTTTTTTACCTAAACCAACTTCATACAAATTAACTCCAAATATAGTCTCATCCGATAAAATAGGCTGTAAGTTTTTTGTAAAAGGTGCTCGGTCCCCAAGCTTGACACCTTCTAAATAAGCACATACTTTAGTTAATAGTGGATCTGAACTTAATTCAAAAGCTATGCCATTGTCATCAACTGCTAATAAGTAACGACACCATCCAGCTAATACTAAAGGTATATAGTCTAAAGATGTCACATCTAAATCTTTTCTTTCTTCATAAGCTTTAATCGTTTCTCCAAAACGAATAGCTAACTTTTGTGATGTGTCTGTAGCAATTCTTTGTGGGGTATCTGGTACAAAAGGATTTGGGAATCTTACTTCGATTACTTCCTTAATGAAGTCTTCTGGCTTAATAATCTCTGGATTTACCACCACTGGCAACCCTTCTTGATAACCTACTTTTTCAATAAGTTTTTTAAGATGCTCATCTTTCATTTCTCCCGAAATACTTGTATAGCCTAATAAACATCCATAAATTGCAAGTGTTGTATGTAAGGGATTAAGACAAGTACATACCTTCATTTTTTCTACTTTATCTACAGTTTCTCTATTTGTAAAAATAACTCCGCCTGCATCTAGCGCTGGTCTACCATTAGGGAATAAATCTTCAATAACTAAATACTGAGGCTCTTCCGCATTGACAAAAGGTGCTGTATAAGTATTTTTATTGGTGATAATTGTCTCTGTATTTTCAAGACCTTCTTCTTCAAGCGCTTTTTTAATACTTTCATCTGGTCTTGGCGTAATTTTATCAATCATACTCCAAGGGAATGATACTAAGCTCGGTGTATCAATATACTCAATGAAACCTTCCTCTACTAATCCATTTTCTACCCAGCTTTTTGCATAGACTCTTACTGCATTATATAACTTCGTTCCATTATGTGAACAGTTATCCATACTTACTAGTGCTATAGGTAATTTATCTACTACATACCTCTCATAACATAAAGCTGCTAGTTTCCCAATAAAGCTTTTAGGCGCTACTCTTCCTGTTTCTAAATCATAAGCTACATCGCCATAATACTCACCAGCTGGATTAACTAGACTATATCCTTTTTCAGTAATCGTAAAGCTTACCATCTGCAAAGAAGATTTTTTGAATATGTCTTGAAGTCTATGCCAATTCGCTGTATTTTCACTATCCCCAACGATAGATTCCACTACACTTCCAACTACTTTTTTATTGATAGATCCATCTGGTTTTAAAACAACTAAAATACTTAAATCATCAAATGGCTTATAAGCTTTTTCAATAAGTTCATAATCATAACATTCACTTACTATAATCCCTGTATTTACTTTTCCTTTATTAAGCAACTCTTGCTGAACCACTGCTGGGAATCCCCTAAATATATTGCCAGCTCCAAAATGAAGCCATGTTGGATTATTAAAAGTTTCTTCTTTTACTTTTTCTCTATCAAAGTTTGGTAATTCATACCCTTTTGATTCAAATTCTTCTTTGTAAGATAAATAGTTATTACTTAGCTTCATGCTTTTTCCCTCCACTTAATTAAGTTATTTATATTTTCTACTTGAAGTATTGACTATACTGCTCTTTTAAAACTTCTTGATCTTGTAATACTCTTGAAAGATGCCCATGCATCACTTCTTTTGCTAGTTTAGGATCTTTGGTTTTAATGGCTTCAACAATGGTTTTATGTTCTATAATAATATTTTCCGAATTGATATTATTTAAGCTGAGCATTCTAATGCGCTGAAAATGTCCCATTAATCCCTCTAAGGCCTTATAGGTTCTAAGCTTATGAGATATTTCAAACAGTAGATAATGGAACTTATTATCCGACTCCAACAGTTTAACAATCTCTCTTTTAGATGCATAAAATTCTTGTAATCTTATTACTTCTTCTAACTTTAGTATTTCTTCTTCTGATATATATTTAGTAACTTCTTCACATAATGCTAATTCTACTGTTTCCCTTAAAAATCTTGCTTCATTAATCGTTTCTAAGTCTATCGGTGCTACACACGTCCCTTTTTGAGGGTAAATTTCTATTATTCCTTCTTTTGCTAAGGTAATAATAGCCTCTCTTACAGGTGTTCTACTAACTGAAATAGCTTCTGCTATCTCATTCTCATTAAGCGTCTGACCCGGATAAAGAATCATATTAATGATATTATGTCTTAACACCCTAATAGCATATTCCCTTGCTAGCTCTTGCTTTTCTTTTTCTAAAATCTCAATCATCAGACTTACTCCTTAGGTTTATTCCATTGTATTATAACATCCCTATATTTGAATAAGGGCTTAAAATGTATTTTATGAATCCCATTTTAAACCCCCTCTATTAATTATTTCATTATATCTTATTATTTAGATGATTTCTGGATGCTTTCCCATAGACCTTCTAAGTAAGTTGCTCCTAACGCTCTATCATAAAGTCCATATCCAGGTCTTGCTTGTTCTCCCCAAATCATACGTCCATGATCTGGTCTGATATAACCTTCAAACCCTACATCGTGGAAAGCTTTCATTATTTCAAACATATCTAATGAACCACAGCTAGATAAATGCGCTGATTCATCGAAATCTCTCTCTGAAAAATGAATAACATTTCTTACATGTGCAAAGTGAATACGGCCTTCTTTTCCTACCTCACGTATAATTTCTGGTAAATCATTATTAAGGTTTGCACCTAATGATCCTGTACATAATGTTAAACCATTATATTTACTTGGATTGAGAGATAAAAACTTTTGTAAATTTTCTTTTGATATAATGAGTCTATTAAGTCCAAATAGTCCCCATGGTGGATCATCCGGATGTATTGCCATACTAATATCATATTGCTCCGCATAGGGTATCACTTCATCTAAGAAATATTTCATATTTGTCCAATATTGCTCTTCTGTTACATCTTTATAAGCCTCTATAAGCTTAGACATTTCTTTTAATCTTTCTGGTTCCCATCCTGGAAGGCTAAATCCTTTTGATTGTTCATCAAAAAGCTCTGCCATATTACTTGGATGTCTTTTAATCACTTCTTCATGCACATAACTCATAACTTCTGAACCATCTTCAAGCTTTTTAGAAAGTTCGGAACGTGCCCAATCCATTACCGGCATAAAGTTATAACATAAACATTTCACGCCTACTTCTGAAAGATTTTTAAGTGTTTCTATATAATTTTTAATATATTTATCCCTTGTTGGTAAACCAAGTTTAATGTCCTCATGGATATTAACACTTTCAATCACTTCCATAGTAAGTCCTGCGTCATTAATTTCTTTTTTAAGTGCTTGAATTTCTTCTAAAGGCCACACTTCTCCTACTGGAATATCTAGTAGGGATGTACAAACCCCTACAACTCCTGGTATCTGTTTAATTTGTTGGAGTGTTACGCTATCATGTTTTTCTCCAAACCACCTTAAAATCATTTTCATAATACTCTATACTCCTCTATGTATACACCCTATTTGGTAACCACATGATTAATTGTGGCATAACAATAGCTCTAACGCTTTATTGATATACTAATATATTAGCATGTTAGTATAATTTTTTCAACATCGCTAAATACACATATATTACATACTATTTTTATTTATATTCACAAATTAATTTACTTTAATTATCATTGCGCTTTCATTACTCTTCTATTAGCCTATACCCTACTCCAACTTCTGTAAAAATATATCTTGGCTCAGCAGGATTTTCTTCTATTTTTCTTCTTAGGTTAGCCATAAATACTCTCAGGGACTGGGTTTCACTTCCCATACCTACGCCCCAGACTTCTTTAATAATATAGCTGTGTGTAAGTACTTTGCCCCTCTGCTTAACTAGTGTCACAAGTATTTTGAACTCGATAGGTGTTAAATGTATTTCTTCACCTCTTATAGTTACCTTTCTTTTTTCAAAATCTATACTAAGCTCTCCTATACAAATTTTTTCTTGTTCTTGTAAATTATCTTTTTGTCTAACTACATTATGTCTTAGTGCTACTCTAAGTCTAGCTAGTAATTCTGCTACACCAAAAGGCTTTGTTAAATAATCATCTGCACCTAAATCTAATGCATGAACTTTTTCTCTTTCTTGATCCCTTGCTGATACAATGAGTACTGGTACGCTCGACCATTTTCTAATTTCTTTTAATACATCTAATCCGTCCATATCAGGAAGTCCCAAATCTAATATAATAACATCTGGATTATAAGACATAAATAAAGCTATACCTTCTTTACCTTTATCCGCCTCTCTATATTGATACCCTTGTGTAGCTAACGTGGCACAAATAAAATTTCTTATTACTTTTTCATCTTCTATTATAAGAACTACTGCTTGATTATTCACAACTCTCTCCTCATCTTATTTCATTCTCTTTTGGTAACGTAAAGATAAATTCTGCACCACCTTCAGGATTATTTCTTACAAATATTTTTCCACCATGTGCTTCTATAATGGATTTACAAATAGCAAGTCCTAGCCCCACACATCTTCTACTGTCAGTACTTCCATGAGCTACTGTATAGAATCTATCAAATATAGATGCTATAGACTCTTCAGGTATTCCCTCTCCATTATCACTTACTTTGCAAATAATCTCTTCTAAACTATCTACCACTTCTACTTTAATAATAGAATCCTCTTTGGTATATTTAAAAGCATTCTCAACTAGATTAATAATCACTTGTTCTATTAATTTTCCATCCATAGGTATCATAAGCATTTGATTTGGAATCTTTACTTCTAAAATATGATTTTCTACACATTTCTTGACATGACTTATTGCTTCAGCAATAACCTCTTCCACTACCTCTATATCTTTTTTCATCTGTAGCTTACCTTCATCAATTTTAGTCATACTAAGTAAATTCTCTACCAATCTTACCAGCCACTCGGAGTCTTCATAAATCCCTTTTATAAGTTCTTTCTTAGTCTCTTCATCTAACTGCTCCCCGCTATTTAGTATTAGGCTACTTGCTCCTGATATACCTGTAAGTGGTGTCCGTAGGTCATGTGATATGGCTCTTAGCAAATTGCTTCTTAGGCGTTCTCTTTCTATTTCTATTTTTACCACTTCTTGTTCTTTCGTTAATCGTTCCCTTTCTAAAGCTAATGCCATCTGAGCAATAATCGTTTGAATAAAGCTTTGCTGTTCTCTATCATTATCTTCCTCTTCACAAGAAATCCCTACTATAGCCATAATATTTCCTTGTCCCTTGATAGGTATGTAGTGCCTATTGGACCCCGGCAAAGTATCTGTACCTCTGCCGGCTTCTCTATGATTCCTAAGTACCCAATCAATTACAGCACTTTCTTGTCTTCCACCTATCTCAGCAGTACTTTCTTTATTATATTCACCTATATAAGGTTTATCTTCACACTCCCCATTTACGACTTTATAATAAATAATATTTTTTCTAAGTACCGTACTAAGTTGTTCTAGTCCATGTACAATTATATTTTCTTCACCTGAAAGATACAAAAAACTTCTTCCAATACGATAAAGCATCTGTGTGTGCTCTTCTCTCTTAGAATATAATCTTGCTTGTTCTTGAAGTCTAGTCGTTAGCATAGATGTAGTTAATGCCACTATAATCGTAGTAATTAAATCGCTGTACTCATCTACTAAAAATGTATAATGTGGCTCAATAAACAAATAGTTATAACACAATGTAGCTAGGACTGCTGCAACAAGTCCTATGGTGTACCCTTTAACTTCTATAGATATAATAAGTATCGCTATGGTATAAACCATCATCATATTTTGATCTGCAAATCCTATTTGTCTAAGCCCTAATCCAATAATTGTGGCTATAAGTAGCACCATTATACTTTTAAAAATGTCTTGATTATATCCTTTAAGCTGAAAATTCCCCCAAGATTTCTGTCTTCTCCTCAGTATATAGTCTTCAGGTCTTCCGGGAATAACATGCACATCTATAAATTTAGTAGAAGCAAGTAACCTATCTACTATATCTCCCTTACCTAATAGCTTTAAATTATATCGTCTGATGGGTTGATTCTTACCTATTATAATTTTTGTAATATTACATATCTTAGCATAGCGAATAAGCTCTTCCACCACATCTTCTCCGTGAATAAGCGTCACTTCTCCTCCTAATTTTTCTGCTAAGTCCATGTTCTTATTCAGCTGCGTCGCTACTTCTTTACTACTTTTTTGATCTCTAGGTGTTTCAATATACACAGCAATCCATCTTGCGTTAAATGCACTTGCCATTCTTGAAGCTGTTCGTATCACACGAGCTGAAGATTTAGATGCACTAATACATACTAAAAACTGTTCTACTGTTGGTAATATGGGTGCATCTTTTTTTGCCCTTCTAGATATCTGTACTTCTTTATTTACCCTATCCGCTATCCTTCTTAGAGCAATTTCTCTTAAAGCATGTAAGTTATCTATTTTAAAAAAATTGTATTTAGCTAATTTTGCTTGACTTACTTCATAAATTTTCCCCTTAGAAAATCTCTTTTGTAAGTCTTCCGGTGCAATATCAATAAGCTCTACTTGGTCCGCTTCATCAAGCACTTTATCAGGTATTGTTTCTTTTACAATGACATTTGTAATACTAGAAACAACATCATTAAGACTCTCTATATGCTGAACATTCACAGTTGTAAATACATCTATTCCCTCTTGCAAAAGTTCCTCTATATCTTGCCATCTTTTATAGTGCCTTGATCCCTTTGCATTGGTATGTGCTAACTCATCAACCAATATCAGTTCTGGCCTTCTCTTTATTGCCCCATCTAGGTCAAGTTCTCTTTGCTTAATATTTCTATAGATAATCTCTTTTGCTGCTAACTGTTCAAACCCGTCTAACAAAGCTAGTGTTTCAGGTCTTGCATGAGGCTCTACATAACCTACTACAACCTCTACACCAGCTTGTTTCAGTTCCCTTGCAGCATCTAACATGGCATAGGTTTTACCTACTCCTGCTGCATATCCAAAGAAAATCTTGAGCTGACCTCTTACCTTTTTACTCTCTTCTCTTTGTATTTGTTCTAATAATTGGTTAGGATCTAATCGCTCTTCTTCATCCATCATGTTTTTAACCTTTCTTCCCCTTATATAATTTGTATATGCATATATTTTTTACTTAATACAAATTCTATCATGGTTTTCGGAAGTTTCCTACTCTAAATCATCTAATGATAAATTTAGACTAACAACATTAACTCTTTCCTCTCCAAGGAATCCAAGTTGTCTTCCTTGCGTATGCTCTTTTATCAAACTTACTACCTCTTCTACCTCTAAGTTTCTACACTTAGCTACTCTCTCTGCTTGATAGATTGCAGAAGCTACTGAAATATGCGGATCCAGCCCACTAGCTGAAGCCGTCACCAAATCTACAGGTATAGCTTCTGTCTGTCCTTTATGCGCTTCTTGCAATATCTTTACTCTCTTAGCCATAGTTTTTTCAAGTGTCTCCCCTGCTGGTGATTGATTAGAACCCGCTGAGCCTAATGCATTATAAGGATAGTCGCCTGTCATAGATGGCCTTGCCCAAAAATACTTTTCATCTATAAAGGATTGACCGATTAATTCACTTCCTATAATCATACCATCTTTCTTTATTAAGCTCCCATTTGCTTCATGACTAAATAGCGTTTGTCCTAAAACTGTTACTGCCCCAGGATAAATCACTCCCGTAATTATAGTAAATACCAATAAAAACTTAAATGCTTGTTTAAATGTTGCTATTAATTCGCACATTAGAATCTCCCTCTTTTACATATATCATGTATTTTATACAATCCCTATCATAGTGATGAATACATCAATTAATTTAATAGCTATAAATGGTAATATCAAACCGCCACCACCATAAATAAATATGTTTCTCTTAAGTAGTTTTTCTGCTGAAACTTCTCGGTATTTCACACCTTTTAACGCAAGTGGAATAAGTGCAATAATGATAAATGCATTATAGATAACCGCTGAGAAAATAGCACTCTCAGGGCTATGAAGTCTCATAATATTTAACTTATCAAGTGCAGGGTATATGCTAATAAATAAAGGTGGAATAATCGCAAAATACTTCGCTACGTCATTAGCAATACTGAAGGTTGTAAGTGAACCACGGGTCATGAGCAGCTGTTTTCCAATCTTAACAATCTCAATAAGTTTAGTGGGACTTGAATCAAGGTCTACCATGTTTCCAGCTTCTTTAGCTGCTTGTGTCCCTGTATTCATAGCTACTGCTACATCTGCTTGTGCTAACGCTGGTGCATCATTGGTTCCATCCCCAGTCATTGCTACTAAATGTCCCTTTTGTTGATAGCTACGTATCAAATTAAGTTTTCCCTCAGGTGTTGCTTCTGCTAAGAAGTCATCGACTCCCGCTTCTGCAGCTATTGCTCCCGCAGTTAATGGGTTGTCACCTGTAATCATAATTGTTTTAATCCCCATTTTTCTAAGGTCTGAAAATTTTTCTTTTACCCCTTCTTTAATAATATCTTTAAGATAGATGACTCCTAGCACTTTATAATCTTCAGTTACCACAAGGGGTGTTCCTCCTGATTTTGCAATCCGTGCTACTATTTCATCACATTCTTTGGGACATTTACCACCCTTATCAACTACATATTGTTTGATAGATTCTGCTGCTCCTTTTCTTATTTCCTTCCCCTGGTAATCTACTCCGCTCATACGCGTTTTAGCAGTGAAAGGCACAAAGCACTCTTGCGTTACTACTATTTCATAGGATGCTATCCCATACGTTTCATTGGCTAAGGTTATAATACTTCTGCCTTCTGGGGTTTGATCTGCTAAAGAACTTACCTTTGCCGCTTCTGCAAGTTTTGTAATCGATACACCTCTAATGGGAATTAACTCACTAGCTTGCCTATTTCCAAGTGTAATAGTCCCTGTTTTATCAAGTAATAAGATATCTACATCCCCAGCCGCTTCAATAGCTCTACCAGATGTTGCAAGTACATTAGCCTGATTAAGCCTACTCATACCTGCTATCCCAATAGAAGAAAGTAATGCGCCTATCGTTGTTGGTGCCAAACAAACAAGTAGTGCAATAAGAGATGTGATAGACACTACACTTCCTCTATTATTTTGTGCTACTGCAAAATCACTAAAAGGATAGAGTGTAGCTGTTACAACTAAGAAAATAATAGTAAGTGTGACTAATAATATTTGAAGCGCAATTTCATTAGGTGTTTTCTTTCTAGAAGCCCCCTCTACCATGGCAATCATCTTATCCAAAAAACTTTCTCCAGCCTCAGCTGTAACTTGCACGATGAGCCAATCTGATGTAACTGTTGTACCTCCTGTTACCGCACTTCTATCTCCACCTGACTCACGAATGACGGGTGCACTTTCACCTGTGATAGCACTCTCATCTACTGAGGCTGCACCTTCTACAACTTCACCATCTGCGGGAATTTGTTCACCAGCTACGACTAAGACATAATTACCCTTTTTAAGCGTACTTGAAAGAACAACTTCCTTTTCACTATTAAATGTGGGCTGACTTAGTCTATTAGCTTGAACATCTTTTTTTGCCTTACGTAAGCTTTCTGCCTGAGCTTTACCTCTTCCTTCTGCAATAGCCTCTGCAAAGTTTGCAAAAAGCACAGTAAACCAAAGAAGTAATGCTATGCCAAATATAAATCCTAAGCTCTGATCTGCCACACCACACAAAGCTAATCCATAAAGTACTGTAGTCATGATAGAACCTATATAAACAATAAACATAACGGGATTTTTGACTTGCACTTTAGGTGATAACTTTAGAAAAGAATCTTTAATAGCTCCTTTTAATATCTTTTTATTTATAAATTGATTTGAATTATTTTTCATTTTCCTACAAACTCCCCTTTTACGTTATTTAAATAAATAACATCTCTAAATGTTCCACAATTGGTCCTAATGCAAGTGCTGGGAAAAAGCTAAGTGCTCCCACTATCATAATGATTGCAATAAGTAATCCTATAAATAATCCATTATGCGTAGCTAATGTACCAGCTGTTATAGGCACTTTTTTCTTAGCTGCAAGAGATCCTGCTATCTTAAGGGTTACTACCATTGGTACAAACCTTGCAATAAGCATAATGATCCCCGTAGTAAGATTCATAAATAAATTATTTACCCCAATTCCAGCAAAAGCACTGCCATTGTTATTGCCCACTGAACTATATGCGTATAAGATTTCTGAAAATCCATGTGCGCCTGTATTACCTAGTAACTGAGTAATTCCTGGTACCAAGGTCGCTGCCGCTGTTCCAATCAAGACAACAAGAGGTGGTGTAAGTATAATAAGTGATACCATCTTCATCTCAAATGGCTCTATCTTTTTACCTAGATACTCAGGCGTTCTTCCCACCATAAGTCCCGCTATAAAAACAGCCAACATTGCAAAAGCAAGCATACCATAAAGCCCAGAACCTACCCCTCCAAATATAATTTCCCCAAGTTGCATAAGGAACATAAGTATGCCACCTGCAAGTGGTGTATAAGAATCATGCATAGAGTTAACTGATCCATTAGAAGCTGCCGTTGTTACTGTACTCCATAAACCTGAGTCTGTAATGCCAAAACGCATCTCTTTGCCTTCCATATTGCCGCCTGGATGATTATTTCCCAGTGTTATATCTACCATGCCTTGCTGCGTAAGCCCTGGTGCTCCTATTTGCTCTAACCCTACAATGCCAATTAGGCAAACAATAAACACAATAAACATAGCTAGTAATAATGCTCTTCCTTGTTTTTTATCTTTCATCATCTCTCCAAAAGTAAAACATAGCGCTGCTGGTATTAAAAATATAGATACTACTTGAACCATATTTGAAAGTGGTGTAGGATTTTCAAGTGGATAAGCTGAGTTGCTTCCAAAGAATCCCCCACCATTGGTCCCTAATTGCTTTATCGCTATTTGACTAGCTGCTGGCCCCATAGGAATAATCGTAGAGTCTACCTTTGTGCCATTCTCTAGCACAACACTTTCTATCAATTTTGCCTCTTGATAAGGTTTGAAACTTTGCACTGTTCCTTGTGATATAAGAATTATAGATACAACTAGAGATAAAGGAAGAAGAATATAAAGTGTACTACGTACCATATCTACCCAAAAGTTTCCTATTTCCTTACTCTTTATCCTAGCAAA
>JAVVPO010000005.1:25973-49460 GCA_036655715.1 Cellulosilyticaceae bacterium
TACGTACCATATCTACCCAAAAGTTTCCTATTTCCTTACTCTTTATCCTAGCAAATCCTCTAATAAGTGCAAACAAAACGGCTATGCCGGCTGCTGCTGATAAAAAGTTCTGTACGGTTAATCCTATCATTTGACTTAAATAGCTAAGTGTTGTTTCACCGCTATAAGCTTGCCAGTTCGTATTCGTTGTAAAACTTGCTGCTGTATTAAACGCTAAAGCTGAATCAACTGAAGGTAATCCCTCTGGATTAAGCGGTAAAATATGTTGTACTTTAAGAAGTAAAAAGACAGCTATAAGACTTATTACTCCAAACATCAATACCGCGCCTATATACTCTTTAACATTCATTTCCTTATCTTCTTTGGTTCCTATCAAACGATAGCAAACTTTTTCAATAGGCTTTAGAACCCTACTAAGAAAAACAACTTCTCCCTGTGCTACCTTTGCAATATACTTTCCTAAAGGTCTAGCTAATAGTAATACTATCCCAACAAAAAATATTAGCTGCACCACCATATTTATCATAATCTTTCCCCCCATATCAAAACATAAACCAAGTACACCAATAACAATGTACATATTATTAAGGATAAAATAGCTATCATATCCAAAGTGAACCACCTTCCTTTAAGATTATTTTCTAAGTAAATTAATACTACCATGTAAGATATTAATAAAGGCTTAAGGTATAGGGTCCGAGTATAAAGATTGTGTTAAGATTTATATCAGCGTATACAAAAACAAGAGGTATTTACTCTACTTCAGTAAATACCTCTTGTTTTATATGATTAAAGACTATCTCTATTTTATGTAATTAATTTACTACTCTTCTTGCACCAATATAAGGTTTCCCACCCCCTGGGAATACATTACTTGTTGTAATACCTGTTCTTTCATCATTAGCATGTACAATTTTACCATTCCCCATATAAATGGCTACATGTGATACTTTTCCGTTATAACCATAGAATGTTAAATCTCCAGGTTGTAGTTGGTCTGAGCTTACTGAATATCCATTATTGGCATATTGAGCACTTGAACTTCTTGAAATACTTATACCATGACGTGCCATAATCTGTTGTGTGAACCCTGAACAGTCTACACCACTTGTCAGACTATTTCCACCGTATACATAAGGATTCCCTATGAAATTTTTCGCATCTTCTACGATTTGCTGACCTTTACTTCCCGTACTCGCTTGAGCACTTTTGTTCGTAGCTGCCGCTTTATTACTACTTGGTTTTTCTGTTTTTGGGCTTGTTGCTGTCTCAGTCTTTCCTGTTGTTTCTATCACTTTAACTGTTTGATTCTGAGCTTCATCACGTGTCAATTTATATCTTTTTACATCTGATATTTTCTTAGTTGGCAGATATTTTAAATAATCTGACTTCACATAATCTTGATGAACGAATCCTTCAAATCCTTCTTGACTGATTTTGTACCAGTCACCTACTTTAAAGTGTAAAGAAATTTCTTCTCCCTTAGAAAAATTACCAAGTACTTTGGAATTATTTTTATCAGGATAATCTCTTACTCTTAATGCATCTGCTGTAACCGTCGCTACTGCCCTATGTATGGAAAGATAATCTGCTTTTACAAATCCTCTCTCATCGTTAGCTAAAATAACTTTTACCCATCCATCTACTTCCTCTACGATTTCTACTGGAGCTTTATAGTCCAGTTGTTCTACGATTGCTCTATCTGTGCGAGCCCCTTCCCTTACATTGAGAGTTTGCGTTGCCACACTTCCATAAGCTTGTCCATATACCATCGCTGGGATAACTGCTGTTGTCACAGTCATAATAGCCCCTAATAAAGCTTTTTTCCAATACATTCAAATGCCCCCTGTTTAATACTATCTATTTTTTATATTTATTTTTGTACTCTTATATTTATTAACTAATTATTACAAATTTATTATACCGTCATAATATAACATATGTCAATCTTTAAAATGTATCTTTTTTGTTACAAAATGAATAATCCACAGTAAAAAAGTCGCTTTTTACTGTGGATTATTTTGTATTTTTTACTTATTTTATTTATATTCTATACCTAATGCTTTATTTTGATTTTTTATAAAGAAAGCTAATTCATATCTTGATTCAGGGTTCGTTTCATATACACAATATTCTGGATTAATATAATTGATAATCTCAAGTGCTATCGGATGATCAAAAGGTTTGTGTGGGTCTAACTTATTGATATGCTCTTTAAGCACCTTGTGCTTGAAGGCCTTATTATTACCCTCTTGATACTTTTGTAATCTATAACTGTGATCTTGTGAGATATAACGCTTAGGTAAAGTTTTATTAAGATGTACACCTTTTATATACTCTTTCAGCTCACCTAGATTATCTATAACCTTTTTAACATATTCATAGCATTTAGCTTCAGTATCAATATGATTAGTTGTTAATGTAAGATGTGAAATATCCATTAAGTACCCTTTATTTTTGTAATTGATACTTTCTATAAACTCCTTACATAAATCTTTATCTAAATAAGTAAGTCCTGGCCACCATAAGTTTTCAAAAAGTAGCATTGGCCCCTCTTCGTCTACTGGAAAAACTTCATTGATAAGTTCTGCTGTAGCTTCCATTACTTCTTTATCTGTATAGCTAAATTCCCAAGTAAAAGAATCTTCTGGTCTTATATGACACACATGGAACACCATATACTTGGCTCCTACTGTTTTAGCTCTTTCATATTGTCTTTTATAGGATTCTATTATCACGCTTTTATCTAATCCTTGGTAGTACGCTAAAATTTCATCCTTACTTCCTAGAATTTCTTCAACCTTCTGTAGGTCTCCTCTCCAAAACTCTAACCACATTGGATAAAAACTTAAATGTATACCTTTTACAATACCTGGTGGAATATTGCTAATATCATAGTCTGCTGTTAATCCGAGCTCAACACCATCCATCTGATGTTTATCAGCAAATTCTTTTATCTTACTCCAGTCGTCTTCGAACCACTCTAAATATTTTCTGATGGTAGATATGTGAAATAGTTTTTCCATTTTTTCCTCTTTTATAAGTATGATTTATTTTAACTTGTAAACTTCTTTTGGATTAGCTTCTTTAATAAGCTCTCTTAATTCCTTGATTTGCTGCTCTGTCATATTATGCTTTGGAATGATTTGTGCTTGTACTTTATCTACAAAAAATCTAAAATCTTTGCCAGTTTCAACAATGCGAATATAAGTTGCCCAAGGCACCTCATCCTCTAATTCACCTGCTTTGATATAAATCTTATCCAAATAGAACATATATTTAGCTCCATTTGCAAAAATAGGTGCTTGCATCTGGCTTGCAGTAATATTCCATACCTTCCAAGGCGTTGCTATTAATATAAAAATAGGTAGCATGATAAAAAGTATATTTTGTGATATAAATAAATCTATTGGAGAAGTCCTTGTTATAAATTTATAGACAAGTAACCCGAGTAATCCCACCCCTACTAATAATACAACCTTACTAAATACTGATTTGTAAGCGATATGCATATTGTATCTTAATACATCTGCTATTTTTAGTTTTGTATCAACATCTACACATTGATTTTGCTCTTTCATTTGTTCACCTCTTTAAAATGTTTTGTGCTAGTGGTATTATAGCATTTATCCATTCTAATTGCTAGAACACATCCCTAGGACATAAATTGGCTCTTTAATGCTAACTGATAGAGGTTATAATAAGTTCCTTTATTCGCTAATAGCTCTTGATGATTACCCACTTCTCTTATTTTGCCTTTATGGAGCACAATGATACTATCTGCATGCTGAATAGTTGCTAGTCTATGGGCTACCATCAAAGTCGTTCTGCCTTCCATCATTTTATAAAGCGCATCTTGAATAAGACTTTCCGTCTCCGTATCAATATTCGCTGTTGCTTCATCTAATATAAATATAGTTGGATCAAAAGCAATTGCCCTAGCAAAAGAAATAAGCTGTCTTTGTCCTGTTGATAGGGTCGCCCCTCTTTCAAGTACTTTTTCATCATACCTCTTCGGCATTTTTTCTATAAACTCATGAGCATTAACTAACTTGGTTGCTTTTTCTATTTGCTTTTGTGTAATAGCCTTTTTGCCTAGTCTAATATTACTTTTAATATCTCCTGTAAACATAAATACATCCTGTAAAACTTGCCCTATTTGCTTTCTGAGTTCTCTGATGTCATATTCCTTAATGTCTATACCATTAATGAGTATCTGCCCTTTTTGAATATCATAGTATCTACAAATCAGACTAAGAATAGAAGTTTTCCCAGCTCCTGTAGCTCCTACAAAGGCTATTTTTTGACCTGCTTCTATACTAAAGGATATATCTTTAAGAATCCAATTCTCTTCTTCATAAGCAAACCATACATTTTTAAATTCAATACTTCCTTTGAAAGTCTCTTTATCGATTACTTGTACACCATTTGCTATTTCATTTTCTTCATCTAATATAGCGAATATTTTTTCTGAAGAAGCTAAAGCTGACTGAAGGATATTAAAACTCTCAGCTAGTTCTTCAATCGGTCCAAAGAAGTCTTTGGTATAAGATACCATAACAATCAAAGCACCAATAGTCATCGTGCCTTGTAATACACTATTTCCGCCAACAACAAGTACCATTGCCACTCCTACATAACAAAGTAAAAAGATAAAAGGTCTAAAAATCATAAAAGCTGTTAGCTCTTTCATCCCAGCTGTATACAAATCTTTATTAATTTTGTCCATTTGTGCTACTTTTACTTTTTCACGTGTGAAGATTTGAATAATCCTCATACCCGAAATATGCTCTGATAAAAATGCATTCATCTCTGTTAATTTATTACGCACCTCTCTATAAGCACGCCTTGAAAAATACTTAAAGATAATAGTCGCTACAATAACAATAGGTACTAATGCTAATACATAGAGCGCTGTCTTTGTATGAGTCATTAGCATCATAATCATAACACCGCCTATAAATAATATGTATTTCAGAAGATTTATAATAACGCTAGTATACATCTCATTGAGTGTTTCAGTATCATTAGTTACCCTTGTCACTAGCTTGCCTATAGGATTTTGATGATAAAATCTAAAGGGTAGATCTAGCATCTTCTCATAAATCTCCATACGCATAGTCAAGATAATCTTCTGACCAATATGTTGTAGCATAATAGCTTGTAGATACACTAATATAAAACTAACAACAAGTATGCCTAGAAATAATGCACCTTCTTTTATAAGAGATTGGAAATCTAAACTTCTTAGAATCTTAAGTTCTTCTTTCGTTAAAATCCTTCCTTCATAATGAGTTGTTTCTACTTTCAAACTAATCTTCTCATCATTTGCCTCTATGATCATTTTATTAAATTCTTCTGGCGCTGCATTTAAAATAGTCATAGCCTGCCCTGAAGGTATATTCTCTAACCAGTAATACTGATTATTTGTTTGCACAATCTGATAGGTACTAGCTACTTCTTCGGCTTCCTCCATATGTGTAAGCGTCTTACCTTCAAAGCTAATTGTTCCTGGCTTATCTTTATCACCTTCTACGAAAGGTATTTTGTATCCTTCTACAAATAAATCTACTGCATTTCCAATAATAATAGGTCTAGCAAGCTCAGCTGCTGTACTCGCTATCATAAAAGAAAACACAAGTAAGAACCACCATTTATATGGTTTGGCATATGAAAGTAATCTTTTAATTATTTTGCCATCTGTATTCTTCATCATACTCCCCCTAGGCCTCATTAATCTCTTCTTCTAATTTTTGCTGATTATTCATTTCAGAATAAATACCTTCTTTAGCCAACAAGGTCTCATGATTTCCTGCTTCTACGATTTTTCCATTTTCTAATACGATAATTTTGTCTGCATGCTTCACAGTAGAAATACGATGTGCAATAAGAATATTCGTCTTGCCTACCCTTACTTTCTTTAAATTGCTAAGTATTTGTTCTTCTGTTTTTGTATCTACTGCTGATAGCGAATCATCTAATATAATAATAGGTGTATTAAGTATCATAGCTCTAGCTATTGAAACCCTTTGCTTTTGTCCTCCAGATAAGCTTGTCCCTCGCTCACCTACTACTGTCTCATATTGATGTGGAAAGTCTATAATATTTTCATGCACATTAGCTTTCTTTGCTGCTTCTATAACTCTCTCCATATCTAACTCATCTAATCCAAATCCAATATTATGAGCTATTGTGTCACTAAACAAGAAATTGTCTTGTGGTACATAAGCAATGTTTTGCCTTACATTTTTTAGTGGCATCTTCATAATGTCATGACCATCTAAGAGTATAGACCCTTCAGGTGAGTTATAAAGTCTTAGTAGTAAGTTAACTAATGTAGACTTACCACTCCCCGTTCTTCCTAATATAGCTAGTGTTTCTCCTTCTTTTACTTCTATATTAATGTTGCTTAAAGCCATCTGCTGATTATCAGGAAAATCAAAACTTAAATCTTGAATCTTGATAGCTCCGCCCATTTTCTCGCAATTCACTACGCCATCTACATCTTGTACACTAGAGACCTCTTCAAGTACACCCTCAATGCGTTTAACCGATGCAATCCCTTGGGCAAAGATATTAATCCCCATTGCAATAGCCATCATGGGCCAATTAAGCATTAAGATATATTGGTTGAAAGCCACAAACTCTCCTATAGTAATTTCATTAACCATTGTAAGGTATCCACCGTATCCTATAGAAATCAGTAGACTAAGTCCTACTAATAAATACATGAGCGGATTCAATATGGCTGAAAGCTTTGTCAATCTTAGATTCTTATTATAGTTATCTCTACTAATCTCTTCAAAATCTTTGGCATCATAGCTTTCTTGAACAAAAGACTTAATAACCTTGATGCCTGAAAAAGACTCTTGCACTTTATCTGATAACATTGCAAAAGCTTTTTGCTTATCTCCAAATCGTTCTTCAACTTTCTTCTCAAAATAGGCTCCACCTATGGCAATAATCGGCATAGGTAGTATCGCCATGAGTGTTAAAGATACATCCACATAGGTTAGCATCTTAAAGATAACCATCAGGGTCATCACTACTGCATCCACAATAATAATAATACCACTGCCTACCATCATACGCACAGCATTAATATCATTGGTTGCATAAGCCATCAAATTACCTGTCTTATGTGTATTAAAGTAAGGTACATCCATCTCTACCCACTTACTAAAAATTTGATGTCTAATATCTGTTTCTACTTTTCTAGATGTTCCTATAATGAAATACCTCCAGCCAATCCTACCTAATACTAAGATGAACGTTACACCTAATAAAGCTAACGCTAACTTCCATATACCAGTTGAATCAATACTTCCATCTTTGATACCATCTGTTATCATTCCTGTAATTTGTGGTATGTAAAGCTGCATGTAATCTACAATAAGTAATATAATAATCCCAATGATATACGGTATTTTATATTTTAGAAAATACTCTTTTAATAATGATTTTTTCTTCACCTGTGTCCCCTCCTATACAATTGTACATGATAATAGCTGCCAACAAATTTGTTGGCAGCTACTCTTCATATTTTAAATATTAATAACATTTATATCAGACATACTTTCAAATTATAATCTTGTTCCTATAAGTGCTGCTCCTATGATACCTGCATCATTTCCAAGTGTAGCTGCTTTAATTTCTGTTTGAAGTTCTAACCCACCGTACATTTCATCTTGTACATATTTTCTAACTGGCTCTGTGAGTTTTCCCTTTTGAGCACTTACCCCCCCGCCTATTACGATGGCTTCTGGTTGTAATATGTTCACTATATTAGCTACACCCTGAGCAATATATTTGAAGTACTGATCAAGTACTTCTTCAGCTACTGCATCGCCTTGGTCAGCTGCATCAAAAACTGTTTTTGCCGTAATATTGTTAATAGCATTTCCCTTAGCTAATGTAACTAATGCTGAATTGGGGTTCTGAGTCGCTACTTGTTTAGCTTGTCTAATAAGAGCTGTAGCTGATGCATATTGCTCCCAGCATCCTGTTCTTCCACATCCACAAGGTATGCCATTCTCAAGCGCTATAACGTGGTGACCGATTTCTCCGCCTCCAAAATAAGCTCCTCCAAATATCTTACCATTTAAAATGATTCCGCCGCCTATACCTGTGCCTAGAGTTACCATCACTACGCTGCCTTTGCCTTTTGCAGCTCCGCATATAGCTTCTCCTAGTGTTGCTGCATTGGCGTCATTTTCAACGAATACGTCACTATCAATATATTTTTGTATTTCTTTTTTAACATTTACATTTCTAAAATTAAGATTACTAGAGTAGATAACTACGCCTTCTTTTGGTGAGGCTATACCAGGACATCCAATACCTATAGAATGAATTTCTTTTTCTGTAATCCCCGCTTCACTCATCACTTCTTTGCAGACCATCGCCATATCTTCTAGTATTTCCTCTGCAGCTCTTTCTCTTCTTGTCGGAAGTGTAGCACTTTGAATAATCTCGTATTCACTATTTAAAATCCCGACTTTAATACTTGTCCCACCTAAATCAACCCCGATATAATACATAAGCTTAATTCTCCCTATACGTTATTAAAGTTATTTTGCAGATTATTCATTACTCTTTGGTTAAGAGCTTCTGCCGCATTATAGCCCATTTTCTTTTGTCTGAAATTAACTGCTGCTGTTTCACATATGATTGCAATATTCCTACCTGGACGAATAGGTATGGAATGGCTGACTACATCTATATCTAGTATATTGGTGTATTCATTCGTTAAACCTAGTCTATCGTATTGTTTCTTTTGATCCCATAATTCTAGTTTAATGACTAAGTCAATATTTTTCATTTCCTTAACAGAACCTACACCGAAGATTTGTTTGATATCTACAATACCAATTCCTCTTACTTCAATAAAGTGACGAATGACCTCTGGCGCAGTTCCAAGTAAAGTTGTAGCAGATACTTTTTTAATTTCTACTGCATCATCGGCTACCAAACGGTGTCCACGACGTACAAGTTCTAGAGCCGTTTCACTCTTCCCTATACCGCTTTCACCTGTTATGAGTACCCCTTCTCCATAAATATCAACAAGTACACCATGCATAGAAATTCTTGGAGCAAGCTCCACATGTAGCCATCTATTGGCTTCTGCTAATAAGCTAGTTGTTGATAAATCTGTTTTAAATAAAGGAATACCATATTTTTCTGCACACTCAACCATTTTAGGAAAAGGTTCTATCTCTTCTCTACATAAAATGATACAAGGTATATCTTTGTAAGACATAAATCTTTCAATACTTTTATTTCTTTCCTCTTCATCCATTTTTTCTAGATAAGTATGTTCTACCTTACCTATTATCTGGAGTCTAGTAGGATCGAAATAATCAAAGAACCCCGCTAACTGGAGAGCTGGTCTATTTACGTCTGATTGGGTGATTTGTCTATCCCCATATTCTACGTTAGGCGTGATGGATATAAGGTCAAGATGTTCTATGAGTTTACTTACTTTTACTGAGTACACCTACATGCTCCTCTCATTTGTCTGTTTATTTTATTATATCATTTCTTATTATTAGATTAAAGTCTGTTTATTGTTTATGAAAAAAATTATAAATATTCAAAGCCGTATCTCTTGGGAGTCCCGGCATCTCCTCTAACTCTTCAAGTGTTGCCTGTCTTATTTTCTCTACACTTTTAAAATGATTAATAAGTGCTTTTTTTCGTTCTTTTCCAACGCCTTTAATCTCATCTAATACTGACTGAATTTGGGCTTGTCCTCTTAGCTTCTTATGGTATTCGATAGAGAATCTATGCACCTCATCTTGTATTCTTGCCACAAGTTTAAAACCTTCTGTCTGAGCCTTTAAGAGAACCTCTTCATTTTCATAGAGTAGTCCCCGTGTTCTATGTTTATCATCTTTTACCATGCCACACACTGGAATATTTAATTGATATTTATCTAGAATTTTCTTTGCAGCATTAACTTGACCTTTGCCACCATCCATAAAAATAACATCTGGAGCTTTTGTAAAACTACTCTCTTCTTGCTCTCCTAGTAGCCTAATCACCCTTCTTTCTAGGACTTCTTCCATGCTACCATAATCATTGGGCCCCATGATACTTTTAATCTTAAACTTTCTATAATCACTACGTTTAGGCTTTCCACCTTCGAAAACTACCATACCGCCAACTGATTGTACACCTTGTGTGTTAGATATATCATAAGCCTCTATGCGGTAGGGCAACTTAGGTAATCCTACTGCTTCTTGTATTTCTTCTAAGGCACCCTTTGTCTTGGCCTCTTGCCTTCTTATCTCATCACCAAATTGTCTAAGGGTCAGATAGGCATTCTTACTTGCGAGTTCCAGCAAACTATGTTTACTTCCTTTTTGAGGTAATTTAAGATGTACTTTATTCCCTTTTTTCTGTGAAAGATAGTCTTCTAGAATTTCATATTCTTCAGGTACTTTTTCTACTAATATTTCTTTGGGAATAAAGGTCACTGCAGAGTAAAACTGTAAGATAAAATCTCTAAAGATACTTTCTATAGCCTCTCCCTCAGTCTCTTTAATCATGAAATGTTCTCTACCCACCATCTTCCCTTGTCTCACAAAGTAAACTTGCATAAGGGTATCCTTCTCACTTTTTGCGAAGGCAATAATATCTTGATCTTCCATTGAACTATTAATAGCTGCCTGTTTTTGCTCAATTTTTGTAATAGCATTCATTTGATCTCTAAGTACTGCGGCTTTTTCAAAATTAAGTTCTTCTGAAGCTTGTAACATTTGCTCCTCTAGTTGTCTTATAACCTCTTTATACTTACCATTTAAAAACGAAATGACTTCATCCACCATCTTTTTATAGTCTGATTCGCTAATTTTACCTATACATGGCCCACTGCACTGCCCTATATGATAATTAAGGCAAGCTCTCTCCTTACCTATATCTTTCGGAAGGTTACGGCTACACGTTAATAATTGCCATGTTTTTTTGATAATCTCTACAATCTCCCACATCGCATTTACATCCGTATAGGGACCAAAATATTTTGCGCTATCTTTTCTCATTTTACGTACAATCGTAATCTTAGGAAAAGCATCTCCTACATTAATTTTTATGTAAGGATAGTGTTTATCATCTTTAAGTCTAATATTATATTTAGGATTATATTTTTTAATTAAATTACATTCTAAAATAAGTGCTTCCATTTCTGATTGTGTCACGATATATTCAAAACTACGGATATTCTCCACCATTTTGATAACTTTAATCGAATGATTACGTGACTTTTGAAAATATTGCTTTACCCTATTTTTTAAATTAATGGCTTTACCTACGTAAATGATTTGTTCTAGTTCATTCTTCATTAAATAAACACCAGGGTTATTCGGTAATTTTTTTAATTCTTCTTGTATATCAAACATAACTGACTCTCCTTTCATCTCTTTTTGTTATCTATCTCTCTAGTATCTATTTCTATATAGTATAAACTACTTTTAAATTTTTACCTACCTTTACCTTAATTACTTTAATTATTCTTCAAGTATTTTCCAATATATTACAGAATAATCTTTCGATTAATTCTTATACTATTTATATCTATTAAATACAAAAAAACATCTTTGGAGGTTATATAATGTTCAAATCTAAAATAATTGCTTTTATCCTGTGTTTATCACTCTTTATTCCTTGTACTACAGCATTCGCTAATCCTAGTCCTACTCCAGACCCTTCTAACCCAATTCATATTAACTATATTCTTAACCAAGTAGAAGATAGCTTAGAAGATACTTTAGATAAGCAATATAAGGTAGATTGGGATTTTGATATTTATTATGAGAATGGTGTTGTTAAGCTTATCATCGAATATGATGCACAAGATGCTAAAGCTTTTAACAAAATTTCTAAAGAACAACTCACAGAACTTATTACTACTATTTCTAAACAAATTACTGATGCCCTGGGCCAAGAAGTACCTGTTGAAGGCATCATTAAAGAAGATGATAAAACGACACCTACTTACACATTTATGTATAAGGATGGAAAAGTGGACATCAAGTAAACTTTTGTTACATTTCTATTAATTTTTTCCAGTTCAATTGAATTTATGCCTCCTTCTATGTATACTTATTCTAAAGTAACTTATACATACTAAAGGAGGCATTTATTGTGAAAGCAAGAACAAAGAAAATGACAGCAATTTCACTAGGTCTTATTATGGGGGCTAGTACATTTGGAACAGTATTACATGCTGAGACCATTACAAAAACTTTAAAGGCAACATATAATGATATTAAGGTTACCTTTAACGGGGATTACAAGCAACCTGTTAATGAACCATTTTTAATTAATGGCTCTGTTTACGTAGCATTACGTGATGCAGGAGAAATGACAGGTAACAAGGTAGATTGGGATAGTGCTAATAAAACAGTTAAAATCACGGATACTACTGCTAATAATTCAGTATCTAGCACTGAACTTGCTAATAAAAATCTAGAAATCTCTAGCCTTAAAACACAAGTTAAACAACTTGAGGAAAAATTAGCTAAATATGAAAAACAAGAGGCACCTGCTACGGATTCAAATTTATCCTCATCTGCTATCAAAAAAACGCTTGAAGAAATTGAAGATGAGTATGAAGATAAAAATGGTATCAGCTGGGAATTTGATTTATCTGAAAGTAAAGGCGCACTTGAATTAGATATTACTGTTGCAAGAAATTCTTCTTCTAAGTTCAATGCACTTTCTTCAACAAAACTCGAAACTTTCCTTAAAGACATTTGTGAAGATATTGCAGATAACCACAAAGCTGTAGAAATTAAAGGTACTATCTATGATGAAAAATCTGATGAAGATGTTATGGCATTTGCATATAGTACAAAAGGTAAATTCTCTATAGACTCCTCACTCATTAGTAATCGTTCTTTAGAGCGTTTTGCCGATGAATTAGAACGTGATAGTGATTACAGCAATCTTCCTAAGATTAATGTTGATGGATTAAAAACTGAATCATTTTCTGTTAAAGGTATTGATTTAGAGTATAACAGTAAGAAAGAACTCATTACTTTCTTCGTTGGTGTAGATACAACAAAGATCACTGAGTGGAATAAACTTATCAACGATGGCGCTAATAATGATAGAAGTGATATTTATTCAACTTCTCAGATTAGTAATTTAGCATACTTCTTAGAAGATATTTGTGATGATATCGCTTATGAGTTTGATGTAGATGTAGAAGGTATGATTTATAATACAAATAGCATCAGTACTAGTGCCGCTATCAATAAAGGCGAGCTTATGGTAAGATATCAATTAAATAGTAGATCTGATGACTATTCTATGGTACTTGTACCTTTAAGTAGATAGGCTACATTTTTTTAGAAAACAACTCCCTTAGGCCTCGGCCTAAGGGAGTTGTTTTTTCTTATTCCAGTACCTTCTTCAAGAACATCCCTGTATAAGACTTCTCATTCTTTGCAACTTGCTCTGGTGTCCCTTTAGCAATAACTTCTCCGCCTCTTGTGCCACCTTCTGGTCCTAAATCTATAATATAATCAGATGTTTTAATCACATCTAAGTTATGTTCAATAACAACGATTGTATTCCCATTTTCTACGAGTCTATCTAATATGCCTATTAACTTATGCACATCAGCAAAGTGTAATCCTGTTGTTGGTTCATCTAAGATATACATGGTTTTACCTGTCCCACGTTTACTAAGCTCCGTAGCTAGTTTAACTCTTTGCGCCTCTCCACCTGATAGGGTCGTAGAAGGTTGTCCAAGTCTAATGTAGGATAATCCTACGTCATAAAGTGTCTGTAATTTCCTTTGGATAGATGGTATATTCTCAAAGAATTTCAGTGCTTCTTCTACCGTCATCCCCAATACTTCTGATATGGATTTACCTTTGTACTTAACTTCTAACGTTTCTCTATTATAGCGTTTACCTTTGCATACTTCACAGGGTACATATACATCTGGTAAGAAATGCATCTCTATCTTGATCATCCCATCACCACGGCAAGCTTCACATCTTCCGCCCTTTACATTAAAGCTGAATCTACCTTTAGCATAGCCCTTCATCTTGGCTTCTTGAGTCTGAGCAAAAATATCTCTAATGGCATCAAATACGCCTACATAGGTAGCTGGGTTAGATCTTGGCGTGCGACCGATTGGTGATTGATCAATATGAATAACTTTGTCTAGATTTTCAAGTCCTATAATATCTTTATGCATCCCAGGTTTTACTTTTGCACGGTTAAGATCTCTTGAAAGTCTTTTAAGCAGTATCTCATTAATCAGTGTACTCTTACCTGAACCTGATACTCCCGTGATACAAGTCATCGTCCCAAGCGGTATATCTACATTGACATTTTTAAGATTATTTTCTTTTGCCCCTTTGATAGAGATTTTATTGCCATTCCCTTTTCTTCTCACTTCTGGAATCTCTATTTTTTTTCTACCACTTAGATAAGCACCTGTTTCTGATTGCTCACAAGCAAGTATTGTCGCTAGTGGCCCTGCAGCAATAATCTCACCACCATGCTCACCTGCTCCTGGCCCTATATCCACTATCCAGTCTGCAGCTTGCATCGTATCTTCATCATGTTCTACAACAATTAATGTATTGCCTAAGTCTCTTAATCTTGTAAGGGTAGCAATAAGCCTATCATTATCTCTTTGATGGAGTCCTATACTTGGTTCATCAAGGATATAAAGAACGCCAACTAAACCTGATCCAATCTGAGTTGCTAGACGAATACGCTGAGCTTCCCCGCCAGACAAAGTACCTGATGCACGAGATAGTGTCAGATAATCAAGACCTACATCTACTAGGAATCCAAGTCTTGCATTAATTTCTTTAAAGATTTGAGCCCCAATAGTTTTTTGTCTTTTTGTGATTTCAATATTTAGGAAAAATTCTCTCAAATCCCCTACAGCCATAGCTGTAACCTCATTAATATTCTTATCTTGCACCGTAACAGCTAATGCCTCTGGCTTTAGTCTTGCACCACCACACTCCTTACAAGGAATACTAGTCATATAAGCTTCATACTCTGTACGCATACTTTCTGAACTTGTCTCATCATATCTGCGTTTCATATTTCCGAGTACACCTTCAAAAGCATAGTTATACTGCCTTGTCCCATACTCTCCTGTAAAAGTAAATTTCACGGTTACGCCATCTGTCCCATATAAAATCATATGTTGGATTTTCTCTGGTAACTCTTCAAAAGGTGTATCTAAGTCAAAATGATACTTCGCTATAAGTGCCTCAAATAGTGCATAGGCATAACTATCTGAATTGCCAATTGATCCCCAGCCAGGTACAGCTATAGCCCCTTGTCTAAGAGTTAGTGTCGTATTCGGTACTACAAGTTCTGGATCAGCTTCTAACTTTTGCCCTAATCCTGTACAAGTCGGGCAAGCTCCAAATGGATTATTGAACGAAAATAACCTAGGCTCTATTTCCTCTATACTCATATTACAGTCTGGACAAGAAAAGCTCTGACTAAAGTTCATCTCTTCCTTATCTGCTATATCTACAATAAGTAAGCCTCCAGTTAGTTTCATAACCGTCTCAATGGAGTCTGTCAGTCTTTTTTGAATACCCTCTTTAATAACAAGTCTATCTACAATAATATCAATAGAGTGCTTTTTATTTTTATCTAACTTTACTTCTTCTTCTGTTAAGTCAATGACTTCGCCATCAATACGTGCACGAATATAACCTTGTTTAACGGCTGTATCAATCACTTTTTCATGAACACCTTTACGACCTCTTACAACAGGTGCTAAAAGCTGTATCTTCGTACGTTCTGGTAATTCCATGAGTTGATCTACCATTTGGTCTACTGTTTGTTTCTTAATTTCTTTGCCGCACTTTGGACAGTGTGGAATCCCTACTCTAGCAAATAGCAATCTAAGATAATCATAGATTTCTGTTACTGTCCCTACTGTAGAACGTGGATTTTTACTTGTTGTCTTTTGATCAATAGAGATAGCTGGTGATAATCCTGAGATATTATCTACATCTGGCTTTTCCATCTGGCCCAAGAACTGTCTGGCATAGGCAGATAAAGATTCTACATATCTTCTTTGCCCTTCTGCATAAATAGTATCAAAAGCAAGCGATGACTTTCCAGATCCACTTAATCCTGTAAAAACAATAAATTGATCACGTTCTAATTCTAAATCTATATTTTTCAGATTATGCTCTCTAGCTCCTTGAATAATAATTTTATTTTTCATACAATCTCCTTTTCAAAATAATTATTTATATTTATCTGATTATAGCATTATTTTATTCTGGTCGATTTATTATAACATGATTCGTCATTTTTTCAAACACACGTTCGTCATTAATTTCAAATGCATACTTTTATTATTATCTCCATTTTCCCCTAAATTCTTTCTTCAAAATGTCTATTTTATTATTACTTCATAGGATACTTTGAGGCTCTTCTTTCTTAAACTTTACTTTAATACAGAAAAAGAGTCTATCTATTCTCTTTACTACGAAATAGACAGACTCCCTTTATACTAATTCTTTTTTCATTTCAATATTACATCTACTACAAACTTCTCCGCTACAGTCCTTTACAAATCCTAACTTTTTATAAAGAGGTAGCGCTTTTATCAGCTTAGAGCTTGTCTGTAATGTCATCATCTTATACTGAAGCCTTTTTGCCTCTTCTAATGCATTCTCCATTAAAGTTTTTCCAATTCCTTGCCCTTGAAATATTTTATATAAATACATTTTTCTTAGTTCACATATTTCATCATCATTATTTTGATATTCTTTTATTTTGACATTCTTTTCTTTTGCTTTAGCTACGACCTCATCTACTGACATGGTCCCATCTGAATAATATGTATGAATATGTAAATCTACAAACATCTTCTAGCCTCCTCGCTTTATGTCTCTGTTTTTAAATTTATTTTTTGTCTTTTAAAATTTTTTCATCTTTAGTACTTTATATAACTCTCTATCTATTAATATATCATTTGAAAATAAATCAGGATTAATCTCTAGCATTTCATAAAGTAGCTCCGCTACTCCTTCTGCTTGACAAATACGTACTTTGGCATCTCCAAATTCCCCTCTATGCATGACTCTATATTCCTCAAAAATCTCATCTACTTTAAAGAAATACTCAGACCAGTGGTCTCCATGATGTCTTCTAGATGGCACATTTTTTTCTGTTCCATCCGCTAATACCACATACAGTTGTTCAGGCTCATCTGTCAATCTGCCAGGTATACCTGCCCATTCTTCTACCCCATGCATAAATGTATTTCTCCTTAAGTCTACACCTAACATCATAATCTGTGCTTTTCTATCCAATAATCTTCCCCAAGGAGACTGCCTTGCACAAGGCGTATCCCACTTTTCATTATCTTTGATAAATGCCTTGGCATCTTTGCCATATGCTGCGACGGAATGCGTAGGATGTAGTGACCTGACTACTCCTTCTCGCTTTCTAAATAATTCTGGAAGAATGCCCACACACACCTTATCGCTCTCTACATAAAACTTAGGATTATCATGCCCTATATAAGACCATGTATGTGTCGGTAATACTAAGAGCCCCTCCTCCATATACTCACACAAAGCATCTAAAACCGTATCTGCACCACCTTCTACTTCTCCTATGCTCTTCATAGATGAGTGAACCAATAATGTTCCCTTTTTATCAATACCTAAACCCTTTAAGTCATCTAAAAATCTTTCTTTTGTATGTCTCATCTTACTAACCTCTCTATTCAAATTATTAATAAATAGCAACAAACTCATTACGCTTTGTCATATTAAAAGACTATTTCAACAGAAAAATGCTCCCATAATACTTCTCTTACTTTTTATTATGGGAGTCTTCCTTTTATCTACTTACATAAAGCTTTTTCAGTCCAATAAGTGTATCACGAAGCCCTGCTGCCTGCTCGAACTGTAATTCTCTTGCTGCCTTTTTCATTTCTTTTTCTACTTTTACAATTGCTTTTTCTAGTTCTTCTCGGTTCATAGACTCTGGATCTTTTTCTTTAAAGAGCTCTTTATTTTCTTTAATACTTTTTGTTGCTACAATAAGGTCTCTCACCTTTTTTCTGATGGTTTGTGGGGTGATACCATGTTCTTCATTGTATGTTTCCTGAATCTCCCTACGTCTAATTGTCTCTGAGATAGCAGTCTGCATAGAACGTGTAATTCTATCCGCGTACATAACAACTTGTCCATTGGCATTTCTAGCTGCTCGTCCTATTGTCTGGATTAATGAGGTTTCAGAACGTAAGAATCCTTCCTTATCTGCATCTAGTATCGCTACTAGTGATACTTCTGGTATATCTAACCCTTCTCTTAACAAATTAATCCCTACTAATACATCAAATACTCCCATCCGTAAATCCCTTACAATCTCTATACGTTCTAGAGTGTCTATATCTGAGTGAAGATACTTAATTTTAATACCCATCTCCCTTAGATAATCGGTCAGGTCTTCTGACATACGTTTGGTAAGTGTAGTAATAAGTACCTTTTCGCCCTTCTCCGTTCTTATATTAATCTCATTAAGCAAATCATCTATTTGTCCTTTTACAGGCCTAATCTCAATAGGTGGATCCAGTAACCCAGTAGGCCTAATAAGTTGCTCTGCTATGCTTAAGGAATGCTCTAATTCATATTGAGCTGGCGTAGCTGATACAAATAGAATTTGATTAATCTTTTCTTCAAACTCCTCAAATCTAAGTGGTCTATTGTCTAGTGCTGAAGGTAATCTAAACCCATAGTCTACAAGGACCCCCTTACGGGCCTGGTCACCATTATACATAGCTCTTACTTGTGGCATAGTCATATGGGACTCGTCTATCATAATAAGATAGTCATCTGGGAAGTAATCCATCAGTGTAAACGGTGTACTACCTGCTTCTCTTCCTGATAAATGCCTAGAGTAGTTTTCTACCCCCGAGCAATATCCCATCTCTTTAAGCATTTCAATATCAAAATTGGTTCTTTGGGCAAGCCTTTGCATCTCTAATAATTTATCTTCTTCTTTAAGCTCTTTGAGCCTTACTTCTAACTCTGCTTCTATACATTTCACAGCTTCTTCCATCTTCTCTGGAGCTATCGCATAATGAGATGCTGGAAATATGGATACATGATCTCTATAACCTAGTACGCTTCCTGTAAGAGGGTCTATCTCCGCAATCCTATCTATCTCATCTCCAAAAAATTCTACACGTATTGCTTTTTCTGTGGCACTTGCTGGGATAATTTCTACAGTATCCCCTCTCACTCTAAAAGTAGAACGTGCAAAATCCATATCATTTCTATTATATTGAATCTGAATAAGCTTCTTAAGGACATCATCTCTATCAACTTCCATTCCTTCTCTTAGGGAAAGAACTTGATTTTCATAGTCAATAGGATCTCCAAGTCCATAAATGCAAGAAACACTCGCTACGATAATAACATCTCTTCGCTCTGCAAGAGATGCCGTCGCCGAGTGACGTAATTTATCTATCTCTTCATTAACACTTGAATCCTTCTCTATATAAGTATCACTATGTGCTACATAAGCTTCTGGTTGATAATAATCATAATAAGATACAAAATACTCTACTGCATTATCAGGAAAGAATTCCTTGAACTCACTATATAGCTGCGCAGCCAATGTCTTGTTATGAGCCATAATCAAAGTAGGCCTTTGTACTTCTTGGATAATATTTGCCATGGTAAAGGTCTTACCTGAACCTGTTACACCAAGTAACGTCTGATATTCGTTTCCATCATTGATGCTTTGCACTAATTTGGCTATAGCTGTTGGCTGATCACCTGTGGGCTTGAATTCTGAAACTATTTTAAATTCATTCATCTGTATCCCTTTCTCATTTAGTTCTTCTTTTTAATTATTCTCTTTTACTATTCATTATATCCTATAGCTTAGATTTTTACTATCTTACGTCGTTATAAATTTCTAGCTTGCGATTTCTTTATACATCAATCTAACACTATAATTATTTAAAAAGATATCTCTTTCTAGATAATATAAAAAGCTATAGATAACTATAACCTAATGGTTAACTTATCTATAGCTTTTCTTTTATATTATCTTTAATTTTTTATTATCTCTCGCAAAAACTGCTACAACAAGTATCCACGCAATTAGATGCGCCTTGTCCTGCTATATCAATAGACTGTGCACAACATTTACAATTATCGTTATGTGTACAGTTATTTGCCTGGCATTCTACTTCTAATGCTGCATTTGGACTTTCCATACTATTTGTTGCTCCTGTTTGCTCGCTGAAGTTACTACAACATGTTTCAATAGAATTATTAGCAGCATCTCCCGCTACACCTATTTGATTTAGGCAACAACAATCTTCAGAGTTATGAGCACAATTAGAAACACCACAATTTAACTTTGGCATATGATAACCTCCTATTTCTTTTTACCTTTACACTCACATCCACTGCCACAATTTCCACAGTCCATAGCACTTGAATCTACTGTGTTAGAGCAGTTAGTTGTATCTACAAGGTTAGTAGTATTAGAACAATTAGTTGTATTTGTACAAGCTGTTGTTGTATTATTAGATTTTTTTGACATGGCTTGACACCTCCTAATGTATTTAATTACCTTCATAGTATGTCTCGCATTTTCAAAAGTACTCTAGGATAGACTTACCAACTTATTTTATATTTTAGAAAAAGTATTACACTGGGTTTCATCAGAGGCATTTGCACCTTGTCCCACAACAAATATCCCCTCTGCCTCACATTTACATGCTTTATTGTGTATACACTGTGTTGCTCCACAATCAATACTCATACAAACACTAGGTATCATGACACTATTTGATACACTTCCTTTTGGTGCGAAGCTCTCGCAACACGTTTCAGATGGCACAGCTAGTTCTCCTCCTTGTACTTTGATACTTCCAAGGCAACAACAATCCTCTTCATTATAAGCACAACTTCCTACACAGCAATTTAGCTTTGGCATAAATAAAAAACCTCCTTAGATTAAATTTCATCTGATTTACTCAAATTTATTTTTAACCTATGAGGCTCTTTTATACTCTTAATTTAATTATTTTATTTATTTTCTATTTATACAACCAAAAACATCCCTATCAATATCCCTACAATCGTCGCTACTGTTGTCATTCTTCCATTCCATACTTTTCTAGACTCAGGAAGTAGTTCTTCACAGACTATATAAAGAATAATTCCCGCTGCAATACCTAATGCAACAGCAATAAATGATTCTGCTATTTGGCTAAGCACATAACCAATTATCGCTCCTATTCCCATAATACTTCCTAATAGGATAGGTATGATAAACAGTATTTTCTTTTTTGTTTCACTGGCTTTAAGTGGAATGGCTATTGCAATAGCCTCTGGAATACTATGTAAACAAATAACTAATGCAAATTTAGATAGTGCCTCTGGCGCACTTATGGCTAACGTCCCTAAAGCAAAACCTTCTGGTATATTATGAATAGCTATTCCAAGTAGTAAAATAAAGGCTGTCCCTGCCATCTTACTATTAAATAGGCTTAATCTCTGATGCATGAGTTCTGTAAAATCCCCTAGTAACAATCCTAAACATATCCCTATCCCTGCCCCCAGTACCACAAGTAAATTAGCATTTGCTTGTAAGGCTTCTGGTAATATATCAAAACATATAATAGCAATCATAATCCCAGATGTGGCGCCAAACAGCATCCCTATAATCCTTTTATTTTTAATATTAAATAGATAGAGTAGTAAAATGCCTATAGCTACACCTAAGCCCTCTGCTACAAGTGCTATAAAGCCTACTTTCAATGCTTCCATTTTCATCCCCCCTTGTATAAATTGTATGGGGCTCGTACATATTTAGAACTAAAAGTTTATTATCTCACGCTATACTAATCATCAAAAAAGGGACAGTACACTTCTAAAAAATGTACTATCCCGCTATCCATATCTATTTTGCTAAAATAATTAAATACTTATAAATCTATATCCTTTTAACCTCTTACGATTCTTGCACCTTTAACAGTCATATCTACGATTTCCTTAATACCAATTGTCTCAAGCCCTCTTACATATGTCTTCAGTTCTGTCCCAATAGGATTTATCCATGCCTCCGATACTACTGTACTCTTCATAGCACCTAAAATAGCTCCAAGTTGCGCTGTGTTACAATCTACATCTAATCCTGCTACCGCACCGATTTCCATAGTAAGGTCAAAATCTCCCTTACCAAACCAAAGTGCTACCACTTGAATGGCTGCATTTGGGTAAGCATGTACTAAGTTGTACTCTTTGAATGCCTCTTCACACCAAATAAGTGCTTCTTCATAGCACTCTACACTCTTACAATAATCTAATGTACGTTTGACAACAGTATAGTACTCACTTGTTTTTGGTAACATCATGATAGTACTTTCTACTAACTCTCTTGTATCCTCTATTATAAATCCTAAAGAAGTTAATACTGCATTAAATACTTCTCCGATAATGCCATTGTTATGGTGTGAAATCTCTCCATCAATCCAAGCAAGCTGAGCTGCTACCTTGGCATTACCTGGAGCTAAATAACCACAGATAGCGCCTCTCATTTGAGCGCCAATCCACTCTCTATAAGGATTGTTAAGGTATCCACTTTGTGGTGGCATAATCCCAAGCCTTAAGTTCTTAAGGGCGATATCTTCTGCTGACCAACCAAATGGTATACGACTTACCCACTCACTAGCTATCTCAAAAGAAGTTGGTACTGCACCTTTGTCTACTAAGGCGATAAGTAGTGCTAGTTCATAAGTAATATCATCATTATATAAACTTGGTGCTTTAAGATAAGTTCTTACCTTGCCAAAAGCTTCTAAAATTTGTTCTCTTGAATAGCCTTCTATAGCTGTACCAAATGCACCTGCTGCAATTTGAGCTATCCAGCTCTTGTATATTCTCTCTTTAAATTCTTCTGATTCAATATCTACGGCTACGGACTCTGGAAATTCACATTTTGCTGCAAATTCTTCAAATGTATTGTAGATATCATATTGCCAATAACTACTTGCTTCATTCTTTGGTGCCTGATTAAGTGATGTAAATAATTCATGTGTGACTCTATGAAGTTTTATCATATTATTTGTTTCTAAAGCCTCGTATCCCTTTGGCAATAAACCTTCTGCCACACTTACGTCCATTCCTAAATTCTCTACAGAACCTACAGCTCCTGCTATTAATGAAGCTGGTGCACCTGAACCAGGTGCTTTACTCATCCAGATTGTACGAAGTGTACTATTTTCTGTTGATTGTAAATCTGACATTGTCCAATCATTTTCTGATTCTATAACAATATGCGCTGTTGCCTCATCTACTATTTTCTTTGCTACTTCCCAAGCTTTCATCATTTTCTTCCTCGCTAGTTTAATTTTTCTATAGATTTCAATACTAATTCACTTACATTTGCTGCTTGTGTGCCAAAGCCATAAAAATAGCTACTGCATCATCATGCCCTGGA
>JAVVPO010000005.1:49560-68865 GCA_036655715.1 Cellulosilyticaceae bacterium
TTGCTGCTTGTGTGCCAAAGCCATAAAAATAGCTACTGCATCATCATGCCCTGGATCACAATCTATTATGATATCTCTCATTATTTCGAAGCTCCCTTTAAGAATTTTTTCTTTTTCTTTCTATCTTCAGCTATGGCATAGCCAATCAGACCGAGAATAGTTGCTACATACGGTAAAATTCTTAATAACTCTGAAGGTATACCTAATACCCCTAGAGAATTAGATGTCGCATCCGCCGCTCCAAATAATAGTGATGTAACCGCTGTTCCAATAGTAGAACTTTTACCCATTGCTTCTGCAGCTATGGCAATCCATCCTCTTCCAGCTACCATATCTCTTGCAAACCAAGATACATATCCCATAGACATAAATGCCCCGCCTAGACCAGCTAATGCACCACTAAGTACAAGTGCTGTTGCCTTTGTCTTAATGACATTAATTCCTACTGAATCTGCCGCATTGGGATTTTCTCCTACAGCTTTGAGCCTATACCCAAAGGCTGTTTTCTTAAACATAATAAAAATGACAACAACAGCTACCATAGCTACATAAGTTAAGATATTATGTCCTGATATAATCTGTCCAAGTATAGGTATATCTTTAATAATAGGTATATTAATCTGTGGTAATGTCTTACTTGCCAGTGAAGCTGATGTCCCTTTATCTCCTGTAAATAAGTAAAGGAAGAATACAGTTCCACCACTTGCAAACATGTTAAGAGCAATTCCGCCTAATATAACATTCGTTTTATAATATAGTGTAAAGAATGCTAGTATCCCTGCAAATATCATCCCTGCTAATACTGCTGCTATCAGACCAACCCACGCATTACCTACGAAAGCACTTACAATAACCCCTACAAAAGCTGCTATAAGCATAATCCCTTCTAAGGCAATATTGGCTATACCTGCAGTATTTGCAATAACCGCACCTAACGCTGCAAATAAAATAGGTGTTGTCACTCTAATCACTGAATAACCAAATTCAGGTGTTAATAAAATGTCTAAAATTGCATCCATCCTATTTTACCTCCTTTAAAACCATTTTTTGCTTATAACTGTGTAAGAATCTCTCTGCTGAAATCAGTAAGATAATAACACCTTGTAAAATAGATACCATCTCTGCTGGCACATCTGAAAGTCTGGCTACTAAATCTGCTCCTACACGAATGTAAGCTAAAAATAGTGCCGCACCAATCACTCCAATAGGATTATTTCTTGCAAGCATGGCTACTAGTGCTCCATCAAATCCATAACCTGGTAAGGCTGTCCACTGGAATCTCTTATGCATACCCATTATCTCAACTGCACCGCCCATACCACCAATGAATCCTGATATTAAGTGAGCTAGTATGATAACTTTGAAGGTATTAATTCCGGAATACTTAGCAAACTCCTTATTAAGTCCTGTCATCCTAATTTCATAACCCCATTTAGATTTATATAAAATAAGGTAAACGACAACCACTGTAACAAGTGCTAATATTAATCCAAAATGTATTCTTGTTCCTTGTACTATATTTGGAAGTAATGCTGTCTCTTGGAATTTATAAGAGATAACAGACATCGCTTCTACATCTCTTAGTTTATAATTTAGGAAGTATAGACCAAGTCCTAAAACAATATTGTTAAGCATAAGGGAAGTTACAAGCTCACTTGCATTCCACTTTGCTTTAAGGAATCCTGGTATCGAAGCTACAATCGCTCCTACTAAAGCCCCTGTTCCAATAACGGCAACCTGATGAAATACTGTAGGCATCGGAATAAAAATAGCAACTGCTGAAGCTACTACTCCACTGATAAAGAATACACCTTCTGTCCCCATGTTAAATAATGAGGCCTGGAATACTACTGACATAGCAAGTCCTGAGAAGATAAGTGGTATCGCTGTTTCTATAATATTTCCTATATATCTTTTGCTTGAAAGTGGACCTGCTATAAAGGTCACTATAGCTTCCATTGGCTGATCACTAACCAGTAAAATGATTCCAAAAGCTAATACAATAGCAATAAATACGGATACTAGAGTACGTATGAGTTCAAATTTTCTTTCTCTATTCATTTAAAGCCCTCTCTATCTGTTCTTTAGTATGCTTATTAACGCCTAACATACAAAGCCCAAGTTCATTTTCTGTTACTGTTTTTGCATCTTCAAAATAGGCTACAATTTCTCCATCGTAGATAACAATCAGAGAATCCACTAATTCCAGTACCTCATTTAGGTCAGCAGATACTAATAGGACTGCGCAGCCCTTGTCTCTAAGTTCAATAAGTTTCTGATGGATAATCTGTGCTGCACCTATATCTACACCACGTGTTGGTTGCTCTGCAATAATCATCTCTGGATTTGTATCACACTCTCTAGCCACAACAACCTTTTGCATGTTACCACCTGATAACATGGATATCTTTTGTGTATGTCCATAGCATTTCACTTTATAAGCCTCTATAGCCTCTTCTGATAGCTCATTTGCCACCTTATCTTTGAATAATAATCCTTTATAGAATTTCTTATGTGCATAGGTATTAGAAATATAATTATCTTTGATTGTTCCATCTTTTGCTGTTCCTTGACGCAATCTATCTTCTGGAATATAACCAAATCCAGTCTCTCTTAATTTCTTAATCGTCATCCTTGAGATATCTTGTCCATTAATCTCTATCTGTCCAGATTCTACATTTCTTTGACGTGTAAGTAGTTCTATTAGTTCAGTTTGTCCATTACCTTCTACACCAGCAATACCAAGTATGCTACCACCTCTGACACTAAAGTTAATGTCCTTAATAGCTGGCACAGTGCTTTCACCGTAGTAAGTCAGCCCTTTTACTTTGAGTTTAGCTTCTTGTAGGTTAGCCAGCTTTTTATCATATTTCATAACAATGTCTCGTCCAACAATTTTGTTAGAGATTTCTTGTTCATTGATAGTAGATGTTTCAAATACACCTTCCCATTTTCCTGCACGCATAACCGTAATACGATCGGATATAGCTTTAACTTCTCTGATTTTATGAGAGATGAATACTATTGTATATCCTTGTTTTTTTAGTTCTACTAACTCTTCAAAGAGTAGTTCTGTTTCCTGCGGAGTCAGGACAGCTGTAGGCTCATCTAATATAAGTATTCTAGCACCTCTTGCTAGTGCCTTTAATATCTCTATTTTTTGTTTCATTCCTACAGATATATCTCTTACTTTCGCCGATGCATCTACTTTAAGGTTATATTTTTCTGCGAGTTTCCTCGTATACTCTATAGCTGCTTTTTCATCTATAAAAATTCCTTTTTTAGGTTCTATCCCTAACATAATATTTTGAGCCACAGTAAAGGAGTCTACTAACATAAAATGCTGATGTACCATACCAATCCCATGTGCAATAGCATCTTTTGAGGAAGTAAAATTCATTTCCTTCCCCTTTAGTAGGAGTTTACCTTCTGTAGGCTTTTCCATGCCAAACATAATTTTCATTAATGTTGATTTGCCAGCCCCATTCTCTCCTACTAAGGCATGAATTTCTCCTTCTTTCAGAAAGAAGTTGATATCTTTATTAGCAACAATTCCATTACCATAAACTTTTGTAATCTTCTCCATCTGTAATATATACTCAGACATAATATCTCCTTTGCTCTATCCTAGTTAGCTGTTTTTTATACAAAAAAAGGTCTACAAAAAACTATAGACCTTTATGAGTGCATTTGCCCTTATGGACGTACAGATGCTCTTATTTTTTCAATTTCTTCTGTTGCAAGACCAAACGCTGTTCCTACTTCTAGTTCGCCATTTGAAAGTTTTGTTTCAACTTCTTCTACAGCTTTTCTATCATCTTCATGTACTACTTTTTCGTAGATATCATTTTTAGCAAGGCCTACACCATTTTCTTTTACACCTAGTACTTCATGTGTACCATATGGAAGTGTTCCTTCAATGTGCATCCCAATCGCTCTTACTATAGCTTCATCAATCTTCTTAACTGCTGAAGTCATTACTTTCTCAGCTTTTGCTGGATCACTTTCCTTAAAGGCTAATGCTTGGTCAGAGTCAACTCCGATGACATATTTACCCGTTTCTTTTGCTGCATCAATAACACCAAGACCTGTTTGTCCTGCTACTTGGAAAATAGTGCTTACGCCTTGGTTATACATAGCGATTGCTGCTTCTTTTCCTTTTGTTGCATCAACAAAGCTTCCCACATACGATACTGCTACTTTGATATCTGGTTTTACATTTTGAGCACCTTCTATATAACCTACTAAGAAGTCATTGATACCTGGATCATCTACCCCACCGATGAATCCAATTGTTGTTTCACCATTTCTTTCAGCTTGTAAACCAGCAAGCGTTCCTGCCATAAATGAAAGTTCATTTGTTTTATAGAACATAGAATATACATTCTCTGGTGCTTCTTCTATTGATGTATCAAAGTTGATATATTTTTTCTCTGGGTAAAGAGGTGCTGTTTCTTCTAATAGCTCTGAAATTTGATATGAACCTGTTACGATAACATCCCACTCTTGTTCTGAGAAATCTAGTAATGTTGGTTCCCATTTTGTTGGATCAACACCCATTTCTACAACCTTTACTTCTGCTCCATACTGCTCTTCTACCATCTTCATTCCATTATTTGCTGAATCGTAGAATGATTTATCACCTAAATTCCCTGGAACTAAAAGAGCTACTTTAAGGGCATCTTCAGATGCTGTATTTTCTTGTGCTTGTCCTGTTGATGATGGCGCCTCACTTGTAGTGCCTGAACTACATCCAACTAATGTTATACTTGCCATTGCTAATGCTAAAAATGCTTTTACTAAACGTTTCATTTTCATCTCTCCTTCAAGTCTTACTTAGTTTATTTTTTTTACACTCTCTCTTATTACAATCTCACTAGATAGCTTGATATGCTTATGATCTAGCACATTCTGATCCATCCATTCAATTAGTAACTGAGCAGCCATCTCTCCCATAGGGTAAGCCGGCTGTTTCATCGTAGTAAGTGGCGGTACCATAAGCTCTGCACTATAAATATCATCAAATCCTACTACTGAGATATCCTCTGGAATATTCTTCCCTAGTTTTCTGAATACCTTATAGACACCTTGTGCCATCATATCATTAAAGCAAAAGATAGCTGTTGCATCTGTTTGCTGAATAATTAATTCACCTTGCTCTTCTCCGCTTGATAACTCAAAGTTTCCTTCAAACATCAAAGACTCATCATATTTCACTTTAGCTTCTTCTAAAGCTTTTTTATATCCTTTGACACGTTCTTCATTGATGTGAAAATGACTAGGTCCTGTAATACAAGCAATTCTCCGGTGACCTTTAGCTAATAAATGAGCAGTCATCTCATACGCCGCTATACTATTTTCTGTTGTAATCTGACAATACCCACGTGATTCAGTATATCTATCTATAATAACAACTTTAGTATTTTTCAAAGCTTTATCTAGTTCAGTTGATATCTCTTCTAGATATCCTGTAATGATAAGACCATCTACATTCTTACTCGTCATTACTTTTATGTAATTCAAATATTTATCAACTTGGTTATCTGTGTTACAAAAAAACACACTATAACCTTTTTGCATAGCATAGTCTTCTATTCCTCTAGCTAAATTCTGAAAGAATGGATTCAGTATGTCGGGAATAAGTAATCCTATACACTGGGTTTTGTTCGTGACCATACTTTTTGCTATGAGATTAGGTGTATAGTTATACTTCTCTATTAGTTCTAAAATCTCTTGTCTTTTAACTTTTCCTACCCCTTGGGGATTATTGTTGACAACTCTTGATACTGTCGCTACAGACACACCTGCCATCTGGGCAATTTCTTTAATCGTTATTTTCACAGTTTTTCGTCCTCACTTACTCCCTAGGTAAACGTTATAGTATAACGTTTACTCTATGTTATCATACCCATTAATGCCTGTCAACACACTTCCGAACTATCTTCTTTCTTATTATTTTTTCATACAGTTTAGCCGTACATTTATTCACTAGTTTGTTATTTTTTTGTCTTTATATCTCTACTTTTGTTGTATTTTTTTCTCATCTAGTATACTTTACCGAACTTTATCCCCCAGCCTTTACTACTTCCCATTGCCCTTTCTAAAGGATTTGACATTTTCCATATAATTGTTTATGATAAGTGCTATATTAATAAAGTAAACGTTTTATCTTATCATTTTATTTCACTTTACATATATTCTATAATAACACTATTGAAAGGATTAATTATTCATATGACCTATTCAAAAATATTAGTCATCGGTAGCCTCAATATGGATTGGGTGATAAATGTTTCACATATGCCTGTCGCTGGCGAAACCATATTGGGACAATTTTCAGAAGAAATCCCTGGCGGAAAAGGTGGTAATCAAGCCTATGCCATTGGTAGTCTCGGGGGAAGCGTTACTATGATCGGAGCTGTAGGAAACGATTCTGCTGGTATACGTTTAGTCAAAACCTTATCACAAGTAGGCATAAAAACTTCTTCTATCGCTATTCTACCTAACAGTAGCTCTGGATTAGCACTTATTTCTATCAATAGTCAAGGTGATAATACTATCACTGTACTTCCTAATGCCAACGCCGAAGTTACACCGGCTTACATCGATAGACATCTAGATTTAATTGAGGCAGCTGAAATTATTCTTCTTCAATTAGAGATTCCACTAGAGACGGTTTATCACATAATCAACTATGCTCATTCTCTAGGGAAAACTATTATACTTAATCCAGCACCAGCTACAAGTAGCCTTCCTCACGATATTCTCGCAAAGGTTGACTACCTTACACCCAATGAAACTGAACTAGGTATCCTCTCCAATCTTCCAGCGGATACACTTAACCATATGATCGCAGGTGGTAACTACTTATTATCTTTAGGTGTGAAAAACATCATCACAACTTTAGGTTCACAAGGTGCCTTACTTATGAATAAAGAACGAACTTGTCATTTTGAAGGTTATCCAGCCAAAGCTATTGATACAACAGCTGCAGGAGACTCTTTTAATGGTGCTATAGCCCTTTATCTATCTGAGGGCAAATCCATAGATGAATGTATCCGCTTTGCCAATCAAGTCGCCTCTATTACGGTAACACGCAAAGGCGCTCAGACTTCTATACCTTCTTTAGCTGAGGTACAAGAAAAATACAATGCTTAGTTAGCTTCATTCTAAGAAATATATAAAAATAAAATAGCGGATACAACTGTAAAAGTTGTATCCGCTATTTTATTAGTTTGTTACATATTTTAATTTTTCTGTTTGATCTACAGTTGTAAGTGTAGAGATTACTTCTTCAAGATCTCCATCTAGGATTTGATCTAATTTATGAAGAGTAAGACCTACTCTATGGTCAGTTACACGACCCTGTGGGAAGTTATAAGTACGAATTCTCTCACTTCTATCCCCTGTTCCCACTTGACTTTTCTTTTCTGCAGCCATTTCCGCATGTTGTTTTTCAACTTCTAGGTCATAAAGCTTTGCACGAAGTACTTTAAGTGCTTTTTCTTTATTTTTAAGCTGAGATTTTCCATCTTGACAAGATACAACAAGTCCAGTTGGTCCATGAGTAACACGTACAGCAGAGTCTGTTGTATTAACTGACTGTCCACCATTCCCTGAAGAACGGAAAACGTCTACTCTAACATCATTCATATTAAGCTCAACATCTACCTCTTCAACCTCTGCAAGTACAGCTACTGTTACTGTAGATGTATGAATACGTCCACTTGACTCTGTAGATGGGATACGTTGCACACGATGTACACCGCTTTCATATTTAAGGTTAGAATACACACCTTGCCCTTTAATCATGAAAATAACTTCTTTGAATCCACCGATACCATTTTCATTAAGTTCCATAAGTTCAGTTTTCCAACGATTACGCTCTGCATATCTCGTATACATACGGTAAAGATCATATGCAAATAGAGCTGCTTCATCTCCACCTGCTCCGCCTCTAATCTCTACGATAACATTCTTTTCGTCGTTAGGGTCCTTTGGAATAAGTAGTAGTTTCATTTCAGTTTCTAATGGCTCTACTCTTTTCTTATTATCTGATAATTCTTCTTTTACTAAGTCTCTAAACTCATCATCTAGATTATCATCTAACATGATTAAGGCTTCATCAATCGCTTCTAATGTTGCTTTATATTCTTGATATTTTTCTACGATAGGTCTAAGATCACTGTGCTCCTTCATAAGTCTTTGCCATTTATCTTGCTCGGCTATAATTAAAGGGTCACTAATCATTTCACCTATGTTTTCAAATTTTACAACTAACTCTTCTAGTTGAGCAAACATCCGTCCACCTCTTTACTTCTTATATTATTTTCTACCAATTACCACTCTATCATGACCTGGTAGGTCTTTTATAACTTGTATATTTCTAAAGCCTTCTTGCTCCAAAATACCTTTTACATCATCACCTTGATTATATCCTATTTCATAAGCTAAAAGTCCATTTCCTTTCAGATACTTCTTCGCTTCCTTAGTAATCTGCTTATAGAATGTAAGTCCATCTTTACCATCAGTCAGAGCATGTCTTGGTTCGAATTCTCTTACTTCTTTCATTAATTGTTTACATTCCTCTACAGATATATACGGTGGGTTTGAAACAATAAGGTCTAAAGATTCTTCTTCTCCCTCATACTTTTCAAATACATTGCTTTCTAAGATTGCTACTCTATCTGTGACTTCATGTACCTGGATATTTTTCTTGGCAACTTCTAAGGCTCTTTGACAAATATCAATTGCTGTAATTTCTATCTCTGGTATAAAGTGTGCCAAAGATACACTAATGCATCCTGAGCCTACCCCAATTTCCACAGCCTTATGTATAGGCACTTCTTTAGATAAGTTTATAATTGTTTCCACAAGTGTTTCTGTATCCTGTCTTGGTATCAGCACTCTACTATCTACAAAAAACTTAAGTCCCATGAACTCTTGCTCATTTATAATGTATTGCACTGGTACTCCCTGTGTTCTTTTAGCTATCAGATACAGATAGGATTCCCCAATATGGTCTGCTACTTCAAGATCTCTATTTGTCATTAAATACATTTTATCACATTCTAGCAGATACATTGCTAATAATCTTGCATCAATTCCTGCATCAGGCTGATTATAAGATTTTAAAATGCCTTCACCTGATTGTATTAACTCACTTACAGTTGCATTTTTCTTCCTTACCTGTTGGTGGTTCATTGTCTAATACTCCTTTTACTGCAGCAATAGCTACCTCTATTTGTTTATCATCTGGCTCTATAGTCGTAAATTCTCTTTGTAACCACATTCCTGGTTTACTTAAAAATCCTGCGATCTTACTATCTTCTGTTTTTCTTGCCCATCTAATAAATTCATATGATATACCTGCAACAACTGGTACCATAACAATTCTCACCAGTGTTCTTATCCATAATACTTGTGTTGTAAACACACTAAATACTAATATACTCACTATCATTACTACAAATAAAAAACTTGTCCCACAGCTTTTGTGAAGTCTTGTACATTCTCTAACATTTTCCACTGTGAGCTCTCTATCTTGTTCTAAACAATTAATTGTCTTATGTTCTGCTCCATGATACTGGAAAGTTCTTTCTATGTCCTTCATTTTTGTAACACACTTCATATAGAGTAAAAATATGCCTATACGAACTGCTCCCTCTACAAGGTTTTGTACAAAGGATGAAGGTATAATACCTACAAATAATCTACTAATTAACATCGGTAATATCATAAATATGCCTATCGCAAGGATGAATGAGACTGCCATTGTTGCTCCGAGAACAACTTTCTCCGTCTTATCTCCCAACTTTTCAGTAAGCCATTTTTCAAATTTGCCTGGTTCTTCTTCTTCATCGTCACCAAACATTTCTGCTGAGTAAGTAAGTGTTTTAACTCCTAATACTAAAGACTCGACAAATACTGCCATGCCTCTAAATATCGGTAATCTTAAAAATTTATATTTATCTAATATGCTACTGGTATTTTGTACATCTAACGCTATTGAATCGTCATCTTTTCTTACAGCTACTGCATAAACTTTACGGCCTTTCATCATGATACCTTCAATGACTGCTTGGCCTCCAATATCTGTTCTACCCATGTGCATGCTCCTTTCAGATAAAAAAAAGGGTTGAGACCATCCTCTCAACCCCACTTGTTTCTTACTTAACGTCCTCTTGAACGTTGTATCTCTTATTGAATTTATCAATTCTACCTTTAGCTGCAGCAGCTCTTTGTTTTCCAGTATAGAATGGATGACATTGTGAACACACTTCTACACGGATGCTTTCTTTTGTTGAACGAGTCTCAAAACTGTTTCCACAGTTACATGTTACTGTAAGTGCTTCATATTTTGGTTGAATTTCTTTATTCATGCCTATTCACCTCTTTCGAATACTATTTATATGTTAATCCCTGACTAGACATAAATCAAGGTCTATGTCCTATATCATTTTAACAGTCGTTATGACAACATTGGTATTATATCATAGCTTTAGAATCTATGCAAGTACTATATAGTTCGTTTCATACGCCCGATGAATTCTTCGTTGGTCGCGCTATTCATCATGGTCGTGATGAGATTCTCTGTAACGTCAGAAGTATTGCCCCTATTCATTTCTCGCCTCATCGTATAAGCTACTGACATTTCATCTGGAGATAGTAATAAATCGTCTCTTCTTGTGCCCGATTTATAAATATCTATAGCTGGGAATATTCGCCTTTCAGATAGTGACCTATCTAAAACAAGTTCCATATTACCTGTTCCTTTGAATTCTTCAAAAATAACTTCGTCCATCTTACTTCCTGTTTCTACTAATGCTGTACCTAGTATCGTAAGACTTCCTCCGTGTTCAATCTTTCTTGCCGCACCAAAGAATTTCTTTGGCATATGAAGAGCTGCTGGATCAAGCCCTCCAGATAGTGTACGTCCACTTGGTGGAATTGTTAGATTGTAGGCTCTTGCCATACGCGTAATACTATCAAGTAATATAACTAAGTCTTTGCCTTGCTCTACCATTCTTTTAGCCCTTTCTAATACCATCTCTACCACTTGCTTGTGATGTTCTGGTGGCTCATCAAAAGTAGAAGCAATAACTTGTACATCCTGGCCTTCAATATTTCTTCTAATGTCTGTTACTTCTTCTGGTCTTTCGTCAATAAGTAATACGATTAATGAAACATCTTTATGATTGTTAGTAATCGCATTAGCTATATGCTTAAGTAAAACTGTTTTTCCAGCCTTTGGAGGCGCTACAATTAGTCCCCTTTGACCTCTACCTATAGGTGCTAAAATATCTATAATTCTAGTTGACAAAGTTTTTGAATCATATTCAAGACTTAATCTTTCATTTGGAAATACTGGTGTTAATGTCTCAAAGTTTGGTCTAAGCTTAGCTTTTTCTGGCTTATCTCCATTTACTTTATGAACATAGAGAAGTGCACCTGCTTTTTCACCTTCTTTAGGCTTTCTCATGTCACCTTCTATCCAATCTCCTGTTTTGAGATTAAATCTTCTAATTTGAGAGATAGAAACATAAATATCATTTTCTCCGCGCATAAAATTCTTCGCACGTAAAAAACCATATCCGTCTGGCATAATTTCTAATATGCCTGCACCTGACATTCTATCATATCTATTTTCAGTTTCTTTTATTTGAGCGGTAGATTCAGATTCAGATATTTCTTCTAATGTTTCTGAAATATCTTCATTTAAATTTGAAGGTTTTAGAGACTCTGGGCCTAATGATGTGAAACTTTGAGTGCCTGTTTGTACGGCAGCTTGAGAAGGGGTTAGATTAGATTCTGATAAAGTGGCTATAAGTTCTGCTTTTTTTAGCTTGCTTATATTCTTTATGCCTTTTTCTTTAGCCATTTCCCGCAATTGAGCTAATGTCATATCTTCGATTTTATCCATTAATTACTAGCTCCTTTTATTTGCTTATTTAGTTTATAGCCTAGTTTATCATAATCTACTATCTTTTTTCAAGATAGCTTGACAAAATTTAAGTATTTTCCCCTTTATTACATATGTGTATTCCCTCTTTGCAGCGCTATAACTCCTGTTCTGACACTTTCTATAATCTGATACTCTCTCACTTCATTGATAAAATCATCTATCTTTTCTTTGCTATTGCACACCTGAAAGATAAGTGCTTCTGTGTCCATATCTATTACTTTGACATTATATCTTTCTGTTAGTTCTTTTATTTTAATTCCAAGCTCAGGTTTGTAGGCTACTTTGATAAGTGCAAGTTCTCTCATAATATCTTTTTCATTATCTAATACTTGTACTTTTTGAATATCTACAAGCTTTTCTACCTGCTTTTGAATTTGGCTAATAGCTGCCTCATCCTCAGTCACTGAAATAGTAATTCTTGAGACTCTTGGGTTATGCGTTTCTTCACCCGCAAAACTATTTAAGTTGAATCCACGCCTTGTAAAGAGACCTGCAATTCTAGCTACTACTCCATAATTATTTTCTACAAGTACTGAAAGTATGGTATTTTTCATATCAGTATCCCCTCTTATTTTTTCTGATATTATAGCATAATTTATTCTTAATTTTCTACATTATACTAACTATTAAATTTTTTAATTTAAAAATACTCCTTTAAGTCATAAAAGCTTAAAGGAGTACTAAATTTTTTTACTCATTTTAGTTTTTTAATTTGTTTAATCTTACTGCTTCCACTAAAGTTTTTTAGCTTTTTCATAATTTTATTTTCCACATCTGCATAGCTATATCCCGTTAATAGCTCTATCCCCTGACTAAAGTCATCTACTTGGTAGATATGAAATTTATTATTTTTTACAGCCTCTATAACCTCATCACACAATACTAAATCGCCTCGGTTTTGATAAGGAATAATGACGCCCTGAGCCCCCGTTAGCCCTTTTTCTTTACAGGCCTCATAAAATCCCTCTATCTTTTCATTAACCCCTCCTATAGGCTGGATTTGCCCGTACTGGTTAATAGATCCGGTAACCGCTAAGTTTTGTCTAATAGGCACCTCTGCAAGGCTAGATAAGATGGCATAAAGCTCTGCGCTAGATGCACTATCCCCATCTATTCCTCCGTAGTTTTGCTCTACACAAATTCTACAGCACAGTGATAATGGCATAGTCTGTGCAAACTTATAACCTAGTAAGCCTTCAATAATTTCTATCCCTTTTGTATGAATGTTGCCACTAAGTCCTGAGGCTTTTTCTATATCAACAACCCCCGATTTCCCTTTATACGTTGTTGATGTAATCCGAATAGGTTGCCCAAAAGCATACTCATCCACATTATAAACTGCAAGTCCATTAATCTGACCAATCTTTTTACCTTTTACATCAATCATAAAAATATGCTTTTCATAGTTTTCTAATACATGTCTTTCTATCTTTTGTCTAATAAGTTCTTTGATTTGTAAGACATCTTCTATATCTTTTTTTGTAATCACCTTATCAGCTAAACTACTTGCTTCTCTTATGAGGTTGAGTAATGGGCTAATATCTGATGATAACTTATCCTGACTACCTGTAGCTCTACTACTATATTCAACTAATTTCAATATACCATCTACAGATACAGGCAATAGATTTTCGGTATCACAAACATACTTAATTTTGCGTGCTAGTGTGTAGACCGTGTCTTTACTACTCTTAAGTGTCGTATCAAAATCTACATTGTACTTAAATAACTCTTTAAAATCGCTATCATACTCTTTAATCAAGTGATAAAGGCTATAAGGTCCTATTATAATAACCTTCACACGTACTGGTACTGGTTCTGGTATTAAATTAATGGTTGTAGCAATATTTGTACTCTGTAAATTTTCTAAGTGAATATAGCCTGTTTTAATCACACGCTTGATTGCTTCCCACGCACCTGGAGACTCAAATAGCTCCTTAGCCCTTAAAATAAGATATCCCCCATTGGCCTCATGAAATAGCCCTGCTGCAATGCTACTATAATCCACATGAGCTGTATTTAATTCTGCATCTATTCTAAGCTTACCTATCAGATTGCTATAGCTTATATTCGAACTCGTCACAATAGGTGCATGTTCAAGCTGACTATTATCTACTATTAAATTAACATGATATTTGTCTACTACGTCTTTCGCACCTTTTTGTAAAATCCATGGAAAAAGCTCTTTCGCACTTTTTTCCTCAGAACTTTCTTCTTGGGCAAATAAACCAATATGCTCCATTATATCTTGTGCCAGGTCTTCTAAATACTCACTAATCTTATCGTATATGCCATACTTTTCTCTAAGATGCTTAAGGTATACACCAATTTCTCTCATAACTATTTCTTGGTTGATATCTTCTAAGTAATCTGCATAAACTTTTTCAGTTTGTTTTAGGGCATCTACAATCTCTTCTGCAATTCTTTGCAATTTAACAATACTACCTTTTATCTTACCCTTTTCTATCTTTCCTAAGTTGTCATATTGATCCTCTGTCATGGGCTTTTGCTTATCATTTAAAGGTATAAAACCTATTCCCTCAGTAGTAACTTTTACCATAATTCCCATTTGTTTTGCAGTGACTTTAAGACTTTCTACTACTTCATTTTTTTTATCTTCTAATTCAGTTATAAGCTTTTGTCTTTTTTTATCAGCTTCATAACTATCTAATTTATTTGAGAGCTCATCTATTAAAAATTGAATAAATTCCTTCATATCTTCCTTAAATCTTACACCATCTCCAGCTTGCAAAAAAACTACCCTAGGCTGTGTTGGCATCTTAAAATTATATATATAGCATATATCATCTGGAAGGTTTTTATTTTTAATGTTTTGTTTGATAACTTGATTAATATAATCAAATAATCCCATTCCCTCTTCACCTGATACATATATATTATATCCCTTACTTTCTAATTTAAGTGCAAACTCTAATGCCTTGGTCGCACTTTCCTGACCAATCATTCCTTCTATTGGAGTTAGATCATCTGTGGTATTAAAGGAAAAATCAGAAGGCTGGTATGAATTTTTTAGTTCCTGCCACTTAATCTCTTTATTTTTTTTCATATTGGTCCCCCCTCACTATACTATATTCACAAAGGCTTATACACTTTACAAATTCTACAATTTTTTGACATTTTATTTTATTTAATCCAATTACGCTTCGGTATCAATCCTACCACCACAGGTGCCGATGAACCACAAGGTAATATATAGATAAGCTCTTTTGTATCCCCTTCCTTAATCACCCCTAAGTATGCGGCTCTATTAAGACTTGGAAAATACCCATACTTAGGTGCTAGATAAGCCCCTATCCCTTCCCATTTAATAGCCCCTTTGAACATATCTCCTCTCGGATTTAGAATAACTGCCATATCCTCTTGCACTGTTATCTGCATACGATAAACTATGCCAAAGTTACCTTTATTGATACTTGGCTTTTGTTTTATTGCATCTATACCTTCTTCCCATTTTACGTCACTATCCCCTATTACTATCTTTGAATTTTCTTCTCTCTCCTCTATGCGAAAGGTATAATACTTAGAAACATTTCGAAATGTTCCTCTGGGATGCACATCTCTTTCTAGTGGCTTTAGTCTAGCTATTTCCTCTATAGGTGTATCTACCGAAACAGCTGCTATGGTATACCTTAGGGGCCCATCCACATCAAAATCAAGCATGCCAGAGATAGCTTCATCAGCTTTCCATCCTTTGTCTAAGCTATCATAAATAATATAGCTCTCTCCTTTTTCCAAATAAATGTGCTCCCTTGTATTTGCTTTGAGATACTCATAAATAACTTGTTGCCCTATAAATAATATGTCTTTAGACGGCCCTTTAAACGTACTATTTCTTATATTTACTTCAATTCGCTTAGTTCCTTCATTTTGAGCTAATACAACTAACCTTTTTCCCTCTTCTTTCATTTCGTTAATATGATGAACAAGTAATCTACCTTTTCCCTTCACCGTATCTTGATATAAAATTCCCTCCCCCTGCACCGCCTCTGGAGAATTACTCATCAGCAAAGTTCCCTCTTCTACCGACGAACTATCATAGTCTATAGTCTTAAACTCTCTATAATTAGTTTTTTCAAAGTTATCAAGAGTTGTCCCTATAGGCACTCTTCCAAATTTATGTTGATACTCTGTTTCATTTGCTTTCCCCCGAATCTTGATGATACATTCTTTTTCCTTACTCCAATTCCCTTGTTCATCTTTCAACCGAAGAGACGCAACATAGTCACCCTTTACAAAGATTACTTCCGGCTTAGTATATAAACAGTTATGATTCTCCTCATCTACTTGTCTATAAGTCCATCTTTCTTCTACTTTTTCATCTTGCTCATTAGTGTAAAAATATTTTATGTCAATAGGTTCTCCCATTTTATAAATCTTTTTCTCGGTGTAAAGTGTTATAATCTCAGGTTTCTGATTATAGTACAGGATTTGCCCTGGTATTCCAGCCAACATTATAAGGCTTCCAAGCAGCATAGTTATTTGACTCATCCTATAGTTCCCCTCCTATTAGTAGGTATTAGATAGTCCATTTATGTCATAATCCCTTATACAATTCAAGGTGTATAGCCCCATTACCAGAGTCTATACACCTTATTAGCACGATTTATTATTCTTCTTCTATAAAGATACCAACCTACGTTAGGTAGATTATTTTGTTTTTTTGCATCAAAAAAAGCAGCGTACACGAAACACGCTGCTTAAACTTATCTCATAGTTTGTTTGCGGTTTTATATCTTTATAGATTGTAAATAATTGTATGACAAACAAAGGATACTTATCCCTATTTCCCCTCAACTTCCAGTAGCTCCACAAATCTAGCTGATGCGGGAGATAACGATACACTCTTCAAGAAACACATCCCAATACTCCTAGCAGGTATCTCTTCTACTAATTCTATCTCATGTAGTAACCCACTTTGCAAGTAATCCTTTGCAAACTCTTTAATCACACAAGATATCCCTAAGTTAATCTTTGCAAATTCTAAAAGTAATTCATGTGAGCCTAGCTCAATCTCAGGCTTAATCTTGATACCTTTAGACAACATATACTTTTCTATATATCTTCTTGAATTAGCCTTAGGCTCTAATAAGATAAGTGGTAACTCTGCTAATTCTTTAAACCCTATAGGAGCTGTAATATTTTTTTTATAATTTTCTCCGCATACAAAGACGTCATGTATATCCATACATCTCTTCACCTCTATAGCAGGGTCTTCTATAGGCAGATTACAAAGTGCCATATCAATTTCTCCTGTCTTAAGCATAGTACAAAGCTCTGTCGTCGTTCGGTTAATAATCTTTAATTTGATATGAGGATAATCACTATGGAATTTTTCTAAGTAAGGTAACAAATAGTAACGTGAGTTAGTATCTCCTACCCCAATCTGCAACTCACCTGCTAATAGATTTCTAGCCTCTAACAACTTTTTTTCTCCTACATCTATTAGGTTAATGGCTGCATAGGCATATTCAAATAATATTTCCCCTTCACTCGTCAAGCTAACGCCTTTAGATGTGCGTGTAAAAAGCCTCACGTCAAGTTCTGACTCTAACTGCATAATAGACTGGCTCACTGCCGGTTGCGTCATGTAAAGTGCTTTAGCTGCTTTAGAGAAGCTCTGATACTTAGCTACCTCACAAAAAGCTCTATATAATCCTAACGGTGCTGACATATAACCCCTCCTTATATCTGGTATCATTTATATCTATTTTACTTATAACAGAAAACTAGTGTATATTACAAGTAAAGCATGTTATAAATTAAATTTAATCATAGAGTTTAAAGGAGAGATTTATAATGGAAAGAGTAATAGGAACAGTTGTTAGAGGTCTTCGTGCACCAATCATTCATCAAGGGGATGATATTGCACAGATCGTTATAGATAGTGTTTTAAAAGCATCAGAAGTAGAAGGCTTCACTATCGGGGACAAAGATGTTGTAACTGTAACAGAATCTATTGTAGCTCGTGCTCAAGGAAACTACGCACACGTAGATGCCATCGCAAAAGATGTAAGCAACAAATTCGGTGAAGATACAGTAGGTGTCATCTTCCCAATTCTTAGCCGCAACCGTTTTGCAATTTGTCTTCGTGGTATTGCAAAAGGTGCAAAGAAAGTTGTTTTAATGCTTAGCTACCCATCTGATGAAGTAGGTAATCACTTAGTTGATATCGATTTACTTGATGAAAAAGGTATTAATCCTTGGACAGATGTTTTAACTGAAGCGCAGTTCCGTGACTTATTCGGTTACAACAAGCATACTTTCACTGGTGTTGACTACATAGACTATTATAAATCTCTTATTGAAGAATACGGCGTAGAATGTGAAGTAATCTTCTCAAATAGCCCAAAAACTATTTTAAACTATACAAAAAGCGTATTAACTTGTGATATCCATACAAGATTTAGAACTAAAAGAATCCTTACAGCTAACGGAGCTGAAAAAGTATTCGGTCTTGATGATATCTTATGTGAATCAATTGATGGAAGTGGATTCAATGAAGCTTATGGCCTTCTAGGTTCTAACAAAGCAACTGAAGAAACTATTAAACTCTTCCCACGTAATGGTCAACCTGTCGTAGATACTATCCAAGCTGCTATTAAAGAAAAAACAGGTAAAACTGTAGAAGTTATGATTTACGGAGATGGCGCATTCAAAGATCCAGTAGGTAAGATTTGGGAACTTGCTGATCCAGTTGTATCTCCAGCTTATACAGCAGGTCTTGAAGGTACTCCAAATGAAGTAAAACTTAAATACTTAGCAGATAACAACTTTGCTCACTTAAAGGGCGAAGAACTTAAAGCTGCTATGTGTGAGCATATCAGAAATAAAGATGCTGATTTAACAGGTGCTATGGAGGCTCAAGGTACTACGCCTAGAAGACTTACAGATCTTATCGGTTCTCTATCAGACTTAACTTCAGGCAGTGGAGATAAAGGAACACCTATCATCTTCATCCAAGGTTACTTCGATAACTATACAAAGTAGTATCCACTTTATCCTATAAAAAAGCTATCACACTCATCTTATATATTAAGTCGTGTGATAGCTTTTTTCTTCTATTCAACCCCGAAATTTTAACCACATCTACCCTCTTCATTTTAGTTAAATCTTACAAACTTTTTTAAAAAATACCAAAAACATGCAACAGTTAGGGGGGTATGGGGTATCTACCTATATGAGGGGATAAAATTTAGGAGGCCGGCCAAGGATTTTAAAACCTCAAAATAATTACTCATGACCTAATAAAAACAGATAATTTCCCCCTTGGTTATTTGTTTTAGGTCATGGGTAAAAGAATTTCTAGGGTAAGCTTTTTC
>JAVVPO010000006.1:0-4848 GCA_036655715.1 Cellulosilyticaceae bacterium
GCCTCTCTAAAAAGCTTATTTAGAACCTTGCCACTTGCCCCTATTTCCATAGCAAATTCCTGAGCCTCTTTTACCTGACCTAGAATCTGATCTTCTCCTACAACAATAGAATGAAATCCTGCCGTCACCTGATACAGGTACTTTACAGCTTCTACCCCTACCTTTGTAAATAAAAAATCTTTTACTTCTTCCACCTGGCACAAATCATAATATATCTCTTTGATAGCTTCCATCTTGACTTCTATCTGATTCGCACAGATATACACTTCACTTCTATTACACGTTGATAAGACCACTACTTCCTTAACTTCGCGGTCTAATATCTCATTTAATATTTCTATTTTTTGACTATCTGTAAAAGATACTCGCTCTCTTATCTGAATGGGAGCTGTCAAATGATTTAGACCAACAACTGCTATCTCCATACTCCACCTCTAAATCTTATTCTACTATTTATTATAACTTATTCAAAAATATTTACTATCAAATTTTTACTATAAGTCAAAATAATATAAATAAAAAAGACCATCACAAAAGATAGTCTTCTTATAAATAAAAGGAGCATAGGCCTACGCTTAGTAGTCTCTATACTCCTTTTATCTAGGCTATTATATAACCATTAATACGATTGCTAACACTATAAATACTCCAGCTGTGATTTTAGTCCATCTTTCGAACTTACCTTCTAGAGTATGTTTTTTATTCTTTGCATAGTAAGTATCTTGACCGCCTCCGCCTGTAAGTCCTGTAAGACCTGCTGACTTGCCTTCTTGAAGCAATACTACTGCAATAATTGCAATCGCTGCAATGATATAAACGACTGTAACTACCATTCTTACAACGTCCATGGCTTTGCCTCCTTCATCCTATTTACACTCTTTTCATGATACCATAGCTATTTCAAAATTGCAAGATAACCCTTTCGATGTAAAATCAGCTAAAAAAGGCTATTACATAACGCATCAGTTATGTAATAGCCTCTTTATATCATCTTAAATTGAAGAAAGAATTCATACCTCTGTATTCTGCTACATCGTCTAATTCTTCTTCTACTCTTAATAATTGGTTGTATTTAGCCGTTCTATCTGAACGAGCTGGCGCCCCTGTTTTGATTTGTCCTGCATTCACAGCTACAACAATATCAGCTATTGTTGTGTCTTCTGATTCTCCAGAACGGTGAGACACTACTGCTGTGTAACCTGCACGGTTAGCCATCTCAATGGCATTGAAAGTTTCTGTAAGAGTTCCTATTTGGTTAACCTTTATCAGTATAGAGTTTGCTACCCCTTTTCTAATACCTTTTTCAAGAATATTAGTATTGGTAACAAATAAATCATCTCCTACTAATTGAATCCTAGACCCAAGTCTCTCTGTAAGAAGTTTCCAACCTTCCCAGTCTTTTTCGCCTACGCCATCTTCTATAGATATAATAGGGAATTTATTGACTAGGTTTTCATAGTAATCCACCATTTCTTCGGAAGTGCGGACAACTTGTGTGCCTTTCATCTTGCCTTCACCTTCGAAGTAGTATTTACCATCTGCATCATTGTATAGCTCAGACGCTGCAGAGTCTAACGCTATACGGATATCTTGGCCAGCTTTGTATCCGGCCTTGGTAATCGCTTCTACAATGAGAGTAAGTGCTTCTTCGGAAGTAGCAAGATTAGGCGCGAAACCACCTTCATCGCCTACACCCGTTGCCAATCCTTTTTCATTAAGCACTTTCTTGAGTGTATGGTAAACTTCAACACACATTCTAAGTGCTTCTTTAAAGGTGGTAGCCCCAACAGGCATAATCATGAATTCTTGGATGTCTACTGTGTTATCAGCATGGGCTCCTCCGTTTAGGATATTCATCATAGGTACTGGTAAGACTTTCGCATTAAAACCACCTAGGTACTGGTATAATGGTAAGTCTAGTGCTTTGGCGGCCGCCTTTGCAACTGCCATAGATACACCTAGTATCGCATTTGCACCTAATTTTGATTTGTTCGGTGTGCCATCTAGGTCTATAAGTAATTTATCTATAGCCGCTTGATCAAGCGCATTCATACCTATAACTTCTTCTGCAATAATGTTATTCACATTATCAACTGCTTTTAGAACACCCTTGCCTAAATATCTTGTAGCATCTTCGTCACGTAGTTCCACTGCTTCTAATTCTCCTGTAGAGGCTCCCGAAGGAACTATAGCACGTGCTACATAGTCACCTTCAACTACTACTTCTACCTCTATAGTAGGATTAGCTCTAGAGTCTATGACTTCTCTAGCAAATACATCTAAAATTTCTAAATAACCTTTCATCGTATAACCCCTTTCTAACTCTGCATATCTTGGATTATTTTCTCCCAATCTATTTAAAATCATACTATGAAGTTATACTAAAGCTTTATGCCTAAGATTATTTTTGAAGTAGAGATTCGCCTGTCATTTCTTCTGGTTTTTCCATTCCCATCATCTCTATCATTGTTGGCACGATATCAGCTAACTTGCCATCTTCTTTTAGAGTTACACCTTCTTTGTAGTTAACAAGAACGAATGGTACTGGATTTGTTGTATGAGCTGTAAAAGCTTCATTTGTTGTGTAATCTACCATTTGCTCTGCATTACCATGGTCAGCACAGATAAATGCATAGCTATCAGTTTCTTCGATAGCTTTGATTACTTGACCTACTGCTTTATCTACGGCTTCAATAGCCAAAGTTGCTGCTGCTAAGTCTCCTGTGTGTCCTACCATATCTGCATTTGCAAAGTTACAGATGATTACATCGTATTTGCCAGAACGAATAGCTTCTTCTAACTGATCTGCTACCATTAATACATTCATTTCTGGTTGAAGGTCATAAGTTGCTACTTTTGGAGATGGAATAAGTTTTCTATCTTCATTTGCATAGGCCTCTTCTACTCCTCCGTTAAAGAAGAAAGTAACGTGAGCATATTTTTCTGTTTCTGCAATACGAAGCTGAGTTTTACCATGCTGTGCAAGGTACTCACCAAATGTATTACTAAGTGTTTGAGCAGCAAAAGCTACTTCTTTATTGGCAATAGTGATATCGTACTGAGTGAAAGTTACGAAGTGAGTTTTTACAAGCTCTCTTTCAAATCCTTTAAACTCATTGTCTACGATAGCTCTTGTCATTTCACGCGCTCTATCTGGTCTAAAGTTAAAGAAGATTACAGAATCTCCAGCTTTAATTTGACCATCTTGTGCGATAATTGTTGGAAGTACGAATTCATCGTATACTTCTTTTGCATAAGAATCAGACATAGCAGTTACTGCATCTGTAGCTTTTTCTCCTACGCCATTCATCATCGCATTGTATGCAAGTTCTACGCGGTCCCATCTATTATCACGGTCCATTGCATAGTAACGGCCTGAAAGAGTAGCGATTTCTCCTACACCAATCTCTGCCATTTTATTTACTAATTGCTGCACAAAACCTTTTGCTGAAGAAGGTGGTGTGTCACGTCCATCAAGGAAAGCGTGAACGTATACTTTTGTAAGACCAAATTTCTTTGCCATTTCAAGAAGACCATACACATGGTTAATATGACTATGCACACCACCATCTGATAAAAGACCCATTAAATGAAGTGCTTTATCATTTTGTTTACAGTTTTCCATAGCTTCTACTAAAGCTTTGTTTTCGAAGAAATCTCCGTCTGCAATAGCTTTTGTAATACGAGTAAGCTCTTGGTATACAGTACGTCCCGCACCCATGTTCAGGTGACCTACTTCAGAGTTACCCATTTGACCTTCTGGAAGACCTACTGCCATTCCACTTGCGTATCCTGGAACAGTTGGATACTTAGCCATGATTCTATCTAAGTTTGGTTTGTTAGCTTCTGCAATGGCATTAGCTTTTTTTTCTTTATTAATACCAAATCCATCTAGTATTAATAAAAGGTTTGTTTTTTTGCTCATTTTGATTTCTCCTTTTAGAGTCAACTATAAGGTTAAAGGGTGATTTCTAGTAATTTACGATTGATATGAACTCGTCTTTAAGACTTGCTCCACCAACTAATCCACCATCAATATTACCCATGTTGAATAATTCGTTAGCATTACCTGCGCCTACAGAACCGCCGTATTGTATTCTTACAACCTCTGCAACTTCTTTTCCGTATACTTCTTCTACCACTTGACGGATAGCTGCACATACTTCTTCTGCTTGAGCTGATGTTGCTGTTCTACCAGTTCCGATAGCCCAGATTGGTTCATAAGCAATAACTACTTTTTTAGCATCTTCGGCTGTTACATCTTTAAGACCTACTTTTGTTTGAAGACGTACAAGGTCGATTGTTACACCTTGCTCTCTTTCTTCAAGACTTTCGCCTACACAAAGGATTGGTACTAAGTTATGCTCAATAGCTTTGATTACTTTTTTATTAACTGTTACATCAGTTTCAGCGAAGTATTGTCTTCTTTCTGAATGTCCGATGATTACATATTTTACACCAAGCTCTACAAGCATAGAAGGTGAAATCTCTCCTGTATACGCACCATTTTCTTCAAAGTGCATATTTTGAGCTCCAACACCGATGTTTGTTCCTTTTACAGCTTCTAATACTGCTGGAAGACACACATATGTTGGACATACTACTACATCTACTTCTGTTGTGTTGATTTTATCCTTTAAAGAATTGATAAGTTCTACAGCCTGAGCTGGTGTTTTATTCATTTTCCAGTTACCTGCAACGATTTTTTTACGCATAGTATATTCTCCTTTTAATTGGTTTGATTTAAATACTTGCATCATAAAGTTAGCTTAAATGTAGAAAATGTTTAGTCACTTTATTGTTAGTTAGTTTGTAAAAGTTATTAGTTTGTTTCATTTTTGTAAAAGT
>JAVVPO010000006.1:4948-19924 GCA_036655715.1 Cellulosilyticaceae bacterium
TTTTGTAAAAGTTGCTTTGTAAAAGTTATTCTGTAAAAGTTATTGCTTTAGTTTATCTTTAGTATATGTAAAAGTTATTTTAGTTATTAGATCTTCATTATCTGTACGGGTATTGCTATAATAGATTCATTACTAATGTAACTATCAAATGAATTTTATAGTTACTTAATCAAAACTTAGGCTCCAGGGTCTCCCCAAAAAGCCTAAGAAATCATTAAATGATTATTGACATGTACATCCGCATCCGCAACCTTTGCTATCTGCAGCAGCAACGCCTGGAAGTTCTTTACCTTCTAAGAACTCAAGACTTGCCCCACCACCAGTTGAGATGTGAGTCATTTTATCAGCAAATCCAAGACGTTTCACAGCATTTACAGAGTCTCCACCGCCAATGATTGTTGTTGCACCTTGAAGCTCCGCTAAAACAGAAGCTACTTTTAATGTACCTTCTGCGAAGTTAGAGAATTCAAATACTCCCATTGGTCCGTTCCATACAACTGTTTTTGCATCTTTTAATGCGTCCATGAATAATGCGATTGATTTTGGTCCGATATCAAATCCTGACCAGCCTTCTTCGATTGTTTCTACTGTTTTGAACTCTGTATCATTAGAGAATGATTGACCAATGATGTGGTCTACAGGAAGAAGAAGTCTTACGCCTCTTTCTTCTGCTTTTTTGATCATTTCTAAAGCATAATCCATTTTGTCAGCTTCAAGAAGTGAGTTTCCTACTTCTTGTCCCTGTGCTTTAAGGAATGTATACGCCATACCACCACCGATGATAAGTGTATCTACTTTTTCAAGTAAGTTGTTGATAACACCAATTTTATCAGATACTTTCGCTCCGCCTAAGATAGCTACGAAAGGTCTAACTGGAGTTTCTACAGATTCACCTAAGAATTTGATTTCTTTTTGCATTAAGTATCCCACTACGTTTTCTTTACAAACTTTTGTAACGCCAACGTTTGAACAATGTGCACGGTGAGCTGTTCCGAAAGCGTCATTTACGAATACTTGGTTTTCACAAAGTGATGCAAGTTCTTCTGCAAATTTAACTGCATTTTCGTCTTTTCCGTATTTTGTTTCTTCTACTCTGTAACGAGTGTTTTGAAGAAGCATTACTTCGCCATCTTTAAGTTCGCTAGCGATAGCTTTTGCATTTGCTCCAACAACTTCGTTGTCGTTTGCAAATTTAACTTCTGTTTCAAGAAGCTCAGATAATCTAGTAGCAACTGGTGCTAAAGAAAGTTCTGGTTTAGCTTCTCCTTTTGGTTTTCCAAGGTGTGAGCAAAGGATTACTCTAGCGCCTTGTTCCATTAATTTTTTAATTGTTGGAAGTGCTCCTACAAGACGATTTTCATCTTGGATAACACCTTCTTTTAAAGGTACATTGAAGTCACAACGTACTAATACTTTTTTCCCTTGAAGATCTTTTAAATCTTCTACTGATTTTTTGTTTAACATGAGTAATCTCCTTCCAAATATCCATTTTTATCGACAAAAAGAGCCCAGCCCTATAATCTAATCTACAAGACCGGACCCTTTTAGGATCTTATATTACTTACTTGCTAAGTTCAGCGAAGTATTTGATTGTTCTAACCATTTGGCTTGTGTATGAGTTTTCGTTGTCATACCATGAAACAACTTTAACTAAAGTTTTGTCTCCAAGGTCAGTTACTTTTGTTTGTGTACCATCGAATAATGAACCGTATGTGATTCCGATGATATCTGAAGAAACTAATTCTTCTTCTGTGTATCCGAATGATGCATTAGAAGCAGTTTTCATTGCACCGTTGATATCTGCAACTGTTACTTTACCTTCTACTACAGCAACTAACTCTGTAAGTGATCCAGTTGGAACTGGTACACGTTGAGCAGCTCCGTCTAATTTACCAGCAAGTTCTGGGATAACAAGACCGATAGCTTTTGCAGCTCCTGTTGAGTTAGGAACGATGTTACAAGCAGCAGCACGTGCTCTTCTTAAATCGCCTTTTGGATGTGGACCATCTAAAGCCATTTGATCTCCTGTCCAAGCATGGATAGTAGTCATGAAACCTTTTTCTAATTTAGCTAATTTGTTTAATGTATCAGCCATTGGAGCTAAACAGTTTGTTGTACATGAAGCAGCTGAGATAATTGTATCGTCTGCTGTTAAGATGTTTTCGTTTACTCCGAATACTACTGTTGGAAGATCATCTCCAGCTGGAGCTGAAATAACAACTTTTTTAGCACCTGCATCGATATGTGCTTGTGATTTAGCTTTTGATACGTAGAAACCAGTACACTCAAGTACTACATCTACTCCTATTTCTCCCCATGGAAGGTTTTTTGCATCTCTTTCAGCATAAATCTTGATTTCTTTTCCTTCAACTACGATTGAATCTTCTTTAGCTTCAACAGATTCACCTTTAGCGTATCTACCTTGAGCTGAATCATATTTTAATAAGTGTGCTAACATTTTAGGGTTTGTTAAGTCGTTGATTGCTACGATTTCGTATCCTTCAGCACCGAACATTTGTCTAAACGCAAGACGTCCAATACGTCCAAAACCATTAATTGCTACTTTTACAGCCATTATTAGTCCTCCTTGAAATATCTGTTTTATTTTATTTTATATTCAAACCGCATTCTTTAGTATTTTACTAAACCCGCGAATTGATACCTAGTAAAAAAATTAAAATTCCAGAGCGCTATGTAAAATTTCTCTTGCCGCTCCTTCATCTACTATAAGATAACTGTCTTTAAGTAGTTTTTTTGATGCTAATATAGCCAGTCCCTTAGATGCCCCACCTGCAACAGCTACTCTAATGGGTATCTGCATGGCTGCGTCTAAATCAATCCCTATATTGGCTGAGCTATAGACTATCTGCCCATCTTTATCAAAATAACATCTAAATGCTTCGGCTACTGCCTCTTTATCTTGTAATAGTTCTAGCGTTTTTGGATCCTCTGTACGGCGTTTTGCCATTTTAGTGGCCTCGCCTAATCCAAATATTATCATATCTGATTTTACCATAATTTGCAACGTTTTTTGCATATGTGGTTCTTGCTTTATAGTATTGATAGAAGCCATTCCTAGATTATCTGGAATATTCAAAAGTTCATAACTTGCCCCTATTTTTTTGGCAAGTTCTACAGCTACTGTGTTTGCCTGAATCTGTACATTTTCTCCAATACTTCCTCTAGCCGCTATAACCGTTAAATTATTGTGCGTATTAGGGTAAGTATTCATACTTTCAATCATCTTTGCTACAGTTGTACCGCCTGTTATAGATATAATGTAATTTTCTTTAATGATGTCCTTTAGAAGATTTGCTCCAGCTTTACCTAGTCTCCATTTAGTATTCTCACTTTGATCTACATCACCTTTGACAACAATAGCTTGTCTTACTCCCAATATATGCTGAAGTTCATTTTCAAGTTCTGCAAATCTCTCAAGTTTTCTAATCGGATCATATAGTTTATCTACTAGTTTCTCTCCTTGCACGGTCATCACTATACCACTATTTTGCACTATAACTAAACCTTGTGTACTAAGTACTTCTATTTCATTTCTTATCATTCTTTCTGAATATGAAGTGATAGCTACTAACTTCCTTCTACCTACTGGTTGATTTTCTAGTATAGCCTGCAATAAGGTATACCTTATTCTCAATGTCCCTATACCTTCTGGAATTATTTTCTCCAATGATGCCATTATGTTTTCCATACATCCACCTTGCGGGACTCTTTTCGTCCCAGTTGATAGTTTTCGTCCCACAACCCTATTTTAACTAAGTTTCTGTGATTTAGCAATAGTTTGTAAAAAATTTAACAAATTTATTTTAAATATACAAAAAAAACCTAGACATCAGCCTAGGTTTTTAGTATTTATTCAGTTTGAAACTTTTCACCAGTTAAACTGATTTTTTTCTCATCTAAAACAGTCTGAGCAATATTAGACGCATGATCTGAGATACGCTCTAAGTTACTGATTACATCTAAGAATACAACCCCTGCTAGAGGAGAACATTTATCTTCTGCTAAACGCTTGATATGTCTCATTCTAAGTGTTTCTTCCATGTTATCTACTGTTTGCTCGATAGGTATAGATTGTTTTGCTATTGTTCTATCATCAAATTCACAAGCTTGTATCGCTACTTCTAAGCATTGGAGTGCAACACTTGACATCTCTTTAAGCTCTTGCTTTGCAATGTCTGTAAATGCTACATCATCTCTTATGAGGTTTTGTGCAAGCTCTGCTATGTTTTCTGCGTGGTCACCTACGCGTTCAATATCTGTTACACTATGGAATAAGCTTGTCACAGTCTTATGCTCTTGTTCAGATAACGGTAGATTAGTTAATTTTACTAAGTAATGATTAATACCATATTGTAAATGGTTAATAACCTTTTCTCTTTCAAATACTTCTTGAATCTTTTCTTCATTCTTTTCAAGTAACGCCTCTGTTGCTACTCTAGCATTTTGAGCGGCTACTTCTCCCATACGAACAACTTCTTTTGTTGCATTTTGCACTGCAAATGAAGGTGTTTCTAAGATACGTTCATCAAGATGTTGAAGTTCACTTTCGTTTTTATCATCATCCCCTTTAATAAGATGTTCTGCAAGGTATACAAGTCCACCTGCAAATGGGAATAATAATAATGTATTTAATACATTAAATATACTATGTGCAACACTTATCTGCGTGGTTGTAATCAGGCTATTTCCAAAGTCTGGAATGATAAATGTAAAGGTCACAATACCTATTACTGCAAACACAACCGATCCAACTACGTTGAAAAGCAAGTGAATAACTGCAGCACGTTTTCCGTTCTTAGTTGCCCCAATACTTGATAAAATAGCTGTAATACAAGTTCCTATGTTTTGCCCTAATATAATGTATATTGCCGTATTCCATGGTACTAATGCTGCTGTTGCCAAAGTTTGTAATATACCTACTGACGCTGAAGAACTTTGTATAACTGCTGTTACAATTGCACCTGCTAAAATTCCTAAAATAGGATTACTTCCAAGTGTTACAAATAATTGTTTGATTTCGTCTAGTTGACTAAGTGGTTTTACTGCATCTCCCATAAGGTCTAGGCCTAAGAATAATGCACCAAAGCCAAATACTATTTGTCCTGTATGTTTGATATTTTGTTTCTTCGAGAACATTACCATAACAACACCGATACCAATACATAGTGGTGCTATCGTCGATGGTTTCAAGAATGTTGCCCAATCTCCTAATGATACAATCCATGCTGTTACAGTGGTACCAATATTGGCTCCCATAATAACACCTACAGCTTGCTTCAAGGACATTAGTCCTGCATTAACAAATCCAACTACCATTACTGTGGTAGCCGAAGAACTCTGAATGATGGCTGTTACTCCCGCACCTACTGCTACGCCTAAAAAAGGATTAGTCGTTAGTACGCCAAGTAAATTTTTCATACGACTTCCGGCTGCTTTTTGCAATCCTTCACCCATATAATCCATACCGAATAAAAATAATCCGAGTCCACCAACAAATGTAAGAGCGATCTGAAATAAATTAATATTTTCCATTGTTATCCTCCCAAGTGTTTTCATACAGACACATTCTATCATGTAATATTTTCGTAAACAAGCATTACTTGTAGTACACTTAGCTATTTTGTCAAAAATATCATATTTTTTAAATATTTACTCCTATATTTCTATTATATATAGATATTATTTTACATAAAACCTAATAAACTTTTTAGAAGATATTTAACTAACCCTATTTTTAAGCCTTATTGTATTTAAATCGTTATATTTTATCATAGAAAAGGACAAGTAAGCTATAGCACTGAATGCTTTTATAGCTAACTTGTCCTTTAAAACCACTTTATTTAGATTAGTACCCAGCGCCTATACTAATAGGATAGTTCCGCCACCTACTACTATTTCTTCATTATATATAACTAAAGCTTGTCCTGGTGTAATCGCTCTTTGAGGCTCTTTAAAAGTACATTTAAGCGTATCTTCAGCAACCATCTCGATAGTGCATGGCTGCGGCGGATGGCTATATCTAATCTTCGCTGATAATTCCATCTTGCTATCACCTAGACTTTCAAATGGCATGAAGTTTAACTTATTGGCATAAACTTCATAAGTAAAAAGATCCTCATTGTCTCCTACTACTACTGTATTATTCTTTGTATCTATTTTAGAAACAAATAGTGGTTTACCATAGGATATACCTAAACCTTTTCTTTGTCCTATTGTATAGTGAATAATGCCTTGATGTTCTCCAAGCACTTTTCCATCTTTAGTTACAAACTTACCTTTTGGTGATTTCTTCCCTGTTGCTTCTTCTATATATCTCGCGTAGTTGTTATCTGGCACAAAACAGATTTCTTGACTATCTGGTTTACTAGCTACAGCTAAGCCTATTTCTTTAGCAATAGCACGCACTTCATCTTTAGTATATTCACCTAGTGGCATCAGAGTATGTGCTAATTGATACTGAGTCAAATTATATAAGGCATAAGTTTGATCTTTAGCAAGTGTTTTAGATTGTCTAAAAGCATATCTACCCGTTGCTTCGTCTTTTGCTATCCTTGCATAATGCCCTGTTGCAATATAATCTGCACCTATTTGTAGTGATTTTTTCAGCATTGATTCCCATTTCACATATCTATTACATGCAATACACGGATTGGGTGTTCTGCCCTTTTCATATTCATCTATAAAGTAGTCAATAACATCTCTTTCAAAATCTTCTCTAAAGTTCATGACATAGTGAGGAATATCTAGTTTCTGACAAACTCTTCTTGCATCATCTACAGCTGATAAACCACAGCATCCGCCATCTTTATCTTCTTCTGCATCCTTTTCCCAAATTTGCATAGTCATTCCGATTACTTCATAACCTTGCTCTTTAAGCAAGTAAGCTGCTACTGAGCTATCTACTCCACCAGACATCCCTACTACAACTCTTTTTTTTGTGCTATTAGGCATGTTGTTCTTCTTCCTCTCCATGCCCGTGATCATGATGATCCGTATCTTTTGGTTCTTTTAATCCTTCTATTACAATATTATTTTTCTTTGCATAATCCCAAAGTGCAGCTTGAAGTGATTCTTCTGCTAATAATGAACAGTGCATTTTCACTGGTGGAAGTCCATCTAATGCTTCTGCTACTGACTTATTTGTAATTTTAAGTGCTTCTTCAATTGTTTTACCAATTACTAGTTCTGTTGCCATTGAGCTTGTTGCTACCGCAGCTCCGCATCCAAAAGTCTTGAATTTGGCATCTTTGATAATACCGTCTTCAATTTGTAAATAAACTTTCATGATATCTCCACATTTTACATTTCCTACTGTTCCTACACCACTTGCATCTTCGATTTCGCCTACATTACGTGGATTCATAAAATGATCCATAACTTTTTCACTATACATACTTTCACCTCTACATTTTATTTTAGTCTATAGTATTTTTTAATTTATGTTATTTGTTATTTTTAAGATATTCTTCGTATAAAGGAGACATATCCCTCATTCTTTGCACGATTTGTGGTAATTTTTCAATAACAAAATCTACTTCTTCTTCTGTACTAGTCTCACCTAATGTAAGTCTAATAGAACCATGTGCTTTTTCATGTGGTAGTCCAATAGATAAAAGAACATGTGATGGATCAAGTGAACCTGATGTACAAGCTGATCCACTTGATGCAGCTACACCGTTCATATCTAATAATAAAAGAAGAGATTCTCCTTCTACAAATTCAAATGAAATATTCACGTTATTTGAAAGTCTAGTTGTAGGATGTCCATTAAGCTTAGCATGAGATACTTTGCCCAAAATACCTTCAATTAATTTATCTCTAAGACCTGTTAATCTAATTATTTTCTCATCGAAGTTTGCATAAGTTAGTTCCACTGCCTTTGCAAGTCCTACGATACTTGCTACGTTTTCTGTTCCTGCACGGCGACCTCTTTCCTGTGCTCCTCCATGGATAAGGTTTGCAATCTTAAGGCCTCTTCTGATATATAATACACCAATCCCTTTTGGTCCATTGATTTTGTGTCCGGATAAAGATAATAAATCTATATTTTTTTCTTTTACATCAATCCTTACTTGTCCAATAGCTTGAACGGCATCTGTATGGAATAAAACGCCTCTTTCTTTGGCAATTTGACCAATCTCAGCGATAGGCTGAATAGTTCCAATTTCATTGTTCGCATACATAATAGTAATTAAGATAGTTGTTTCTTTAATAGCATTTTTCAAGTCTTCAAGTTTTACCACACCATTTTCATCTACATCTAAATAAGTTACTTCAAAACCATTTTTTGCTAAGTACTCACAAGTATGAAGTACTGCGTGGTGTTCTATTTTTGTTGTAATAATATGATTTCCTTTATTTTTATGGGCTTCCGCAATTCCTTTAATCGCCCAGTTATCTGCTTCTGTCCCACCACTAGTAAAGAAGATTTCATTTGTGCTTGCACCTAAACTTTTTGCAATTACTTCTCTTGCTTCATCAATAGCTTTTTTGTTGATCTGAGCTATTTGATAAACACTAGATGGATTCCCAAAGTTTTCTGTAAAGTATGGCATCATTGCATCAATAACTTCTTTTTTCATTGGTGTTGTTGCTGCATGGTCAAAATATATTTTATTCATATCGCACTCTCCTTAAATTAAATTTCGAACAGGTCATAGTCGGGTGAATAATAATTTTTTTGCTCATAGTCTTCTATTAGCTCTTTGAGTGCAATACCATCTACTACGTGGTTGATGCCATCTCTTATTCTTTCCCAAACTGATTTAGTTACACATTTACCACTTAAAGCACAACTAAGTTCACAGTGATAATCTGTTGTGTTTTCACAACTGCATTCTGTCGGGGCTAAAGATCCTTCTAATGCACGTAATATATCACCTATACTAATTTCTTCTGGTAGTCTAGCTAAAAAGTAACCACCTTGTGCGCCTCTTACACTTTTAACTAATTTATTTTTTTTAAGCAATGCTGCTAATTGTTCTAAGTAACTTTCTGATATACCTAATCTTTCTGATATGCTTTTTAATGATATGTGTCTATCTTTTGAATAGACCCCTAAATCTACCATTAATTGAAGTCCATATCTACCTTTTGTAGATAGTTTCATAGTCTTTCCTCCAATCCCTAGTGTTTTCGTAGGAATTATGTTTTTAGCATATCACTGTAGACTTTATTTGTCAATAACCTTTATTTATCTTAGAAAATATATTTTATAGACACATAAAAATAGGCCAAAACTTATGTTTTAGCCTATTTTTATTATTTTTAGTCTATCATTATTTCTAGTCGCATATAATTAAAAATGTATTATATAGTTAAATGAATCTGGTACTTAATAACTATTACTTTTTTTCGGGATATAAAAGGCTTCTTCGTGACTTCTGCTCTTATCTTTATCTAGGAGCAGGGGCCATCTTTTGTTTACTAGCTTTTATAAATCCCAGATTCATTATTTTAAAGTAATTCGGGTATTACTTATCTTATAAAAGTGGATAGCCTACCATCTTAAGTCGTATAGTATATTATATGTTAGCACCCTCAATTGGTGCTTATTTTTTTGTTTTTATTTTGCTCTTTTTTATTTTTTATTCCACTTCCAACTTTTATATAAATCTTATTTCTTATATAGCTTTACTCTTTACGATTTTTGCTTTCAGTCTTACTTTAATAGTAATATATTATTCTACAATTAATAGGTTGTGCGTTATTTTTTTTATTATTCTTTTCATTATCATTTTCTCTTCCTCTTTAAAACCTTATAGTCGTAAAAAAGTTGCCTAAAGAGTTCTACCTCTCTAGACAACTTTCTTTTATTTACCAGCCTGGATATTTTTTCATCCAAGCTTCACCTTCTTCATACTTAGTCAAAATATCTTCACTTATTTGTTTAATCTCTGCAGCTAGCTCGATCTGTCCAGCAAGATCTGCATCTATCTTATCCATACCCAGATAAGCTCCCAAGATATTTCCTGTCACCGCACCTGTACTATCACTATCTCCATCATGATTAACAGCTAGTAATACAGCCTTTTTAAAATTATCTTGATACGCAAGTGCACAGTATATACCTATAGCTACAGTTTCTCTTGCTATAAAACCTTCTCCTAGCTGTTTGATTTTATCTACACCTGGTTCTCCTTGTTTAGATAACTCTACAGCCATTTTTATAAGCTCTATACATTCCCCACTGCCTTCATATGCCATAAGCTTTTCTATAGTCTTATTGACAGCTTCTTCTATTTCTAAACCTTCTGTTATATAGTAAATAATAGTACCTAAGGCCCCTGTGCTTAAATAGGCAGTAGGATGTCCATGAGTAATCGCACCTATCCGGCAACCCACATCAAATACATTTTCTTCATCTTCTAACAAGCCTACAGGTGCTACCCTGATAACCCCACCACATTTTTCACTATCGTTAATAGGTTTATTGATACTTCCCATAACCCCTTTACCTAGTGAAGTAATACAAGTTACTCCCGGTTCACGATAAGCATGTAATCTTTTCACTTTCACTAGCCATCCATCATAGGATTTGCTATCCCAATGAGGTGTTTTTAGTCCTTGTGTATAAAGCCATCTTAAATAAGCTCTGAAAACTATAATACTCGTATCCTTATTGGTTTTTTCTAAGTTCTTTTGCTTAGTCCTTACAATACTTCTAAGTAATCCTTCTGCAGTAAATAAAGTTAACTGAGTATCATCTGTAATCACAGCCTTTTGGCCTACCACTGGAACTACCAACTCCGTAATACCCATTTCCCCATACTTCTTGATAATTGTATTATAGTCCATAAACTCTACCGGTGCGCCTAGTGCATCGCCTATAGCTCCACCAGCTAAACATCCATGTATATGATTAAAATCTCTTTTCATCCTTCCACCTCCTAGCCTATCTGTATATATTGTTTATTTAAATTGATTTATCTAATATAACATACTCAATCAGAGTTTACAATTCTAAATTTTGTATACAATATATGCATTAAAATAGGCTATTTTACTGTCTCTAACCAATCGGTCAATTCTCCATTAACGCTTTGCTGTAACTCCTCTGGCATATTGTTAGTACTTAAATAATTCTTAAATGTGCGAACCCATTCACTCGTATAATTCATGTTCTCCCACAAATGTGCTTTATGTTTTTCTCTATAAGACTCTTCAGCACTATAGCAAGCATTCCATAGATGCTTATAATAATAAGTGTACTTTCCTTTAGTCTTCCCATCATATAAGTTAATAAATTCATCAAATCTAGATTTTTTCATCTTTATACCCCCTTGATATATTAAACCATTCTACTATTATTTTAGTAGCTTTACTCCTGTTTTTAAATATCTAAGGAAACTATATATAATATAATTTGTTATTGTTTCTACTGTATACAATGATTTAAACAAAAAGACTATGACTTATCATTCTAATATTAAATCATTAATAGGTGCACCTGGTGCTACCATAGGCAGTACTTTTTCATCCATACCTATATGACAGTTGATTAAAGCAGGTACTCTATTCCCCAAAGCATCGCCTAGCGCTTCTTTAAAATCTTCTTGCGTATAGACATCATAAGCTTTAATACCATAGGCATCTGCAAGTTTAATAAAATCTGGCCCCCTATCTAATGTAGTCTGTGAATATCTTTCTCCATAAAACATGGTTTGCCACTGCCTTACCATGCCTAGCACCGTATTATTCATCAAAACGGTAATCATTGGAACGTTGTAATAAGCTATCGTTGAAAATTCATTGCAATTCATTCTCAATGACCCATCTCCAGCAATATGAATAATACGCTCATTTGGCATACCTATTTGAGCTCCTATGCTAGCACCTGTACCATATCCCATCGTACCTAGTCCCCCTGATGAAATATAAGTCCTAGGACTTGTATAACGATAAAACTGAGCTGCCCACATCTGATGTTGCCCAACTTCTGTTGTGATGATAGCTTTGCCCCCTGTCTGATGATAAATGTTTTCCATAATAAACTGTGGTCTAAGCGCTTCATCTCTTTGATAGTCAAATCCAAATTCTTCTTTCCACTCTCTAACCGTGTCTAACCAACTGGTATGCTCTAGTTGACCTAATCTCTCGTTTAGACTTTTTAGTATTTCCCTTGCGTCTCCTATTATACAGCTGTAAATCTCTACATTTTTCCCCACTTCTGCTGGATCCACATCAATATGTAGGATTTTTGCATGTGGTGCAAATTTATCAATGCTGCTTGTCACCCTGTCACTAAATCTAGCACCTATGGTAATCAGTAAATCGCATCCTGTAACTGCCCTATTAGATGCCATACTTCCATGCATACCTATCAGTCCAGTTGATAACCTGTGCGTCTCTGGAAAACCACCAAGTCCCATAAGAGAGGTGCCAACAGGTGCCTGAATTTTTTCAGCAAACTCTACTAGCTCCTTGTTGGCATCACTTTTAATAATACCTCCACCACTATAGATAAAAGGCTCTTTACTATCCCTAATAAGGCTTATTGCACTATCAATATCTTTTTGCTTAATCGTATGAACTTGTGGAAGTACCTTCTTTGCCTTTTCCACTTCATATTCATACTCCGCCGCTGTAATATCTTTAGGAATATCTATAAGTACTGGCCCAGGTCTACCTGCTTGCGCAATGTAAAAGGCCTCTCTAATAGTACTTGCCAACTTAGCAATATCCTTTACAATGTAATTATGTTTAGTAATAGGCATTGTGACGCCAGATATATCTACCTCTTGGAAGCTATCTTTTCCTAGCAGAGATCTTCCTACATTTCCTGTAATAGCCACCATAGGTACAGAGTCCATATAAGCTGTAGCTATTCCTGTCACGAGATTTGTTGCACCTGGACCTGATGTCGCTATACAAACACCAACCTTACCTGTCGCTCTAGCATAGCCATCTGCCGCATGAGCTGCCCCTTGCTCATGTGCTGTTAAAATATGTGTTATCTTATCACTATACTTATAAAGTGCATCATAAATATTCAGTACTGATCCACCTGGATATCCAAAAACTGTCTCTACTCCTTGCTCCAGTAAACACTCCATTAAGATTTGCGATCCATTTAACCTCATACAATCTCTCCTTTATGATTTAAATATAGCTCCCGTATTAGCTGAAGTCACTAACTTTGCATATCTTGCTAAATAGCCATGCTTTACTTTAGGTTCTGGTTTAACCCAGCCAGCTTTTCTCTCTTCAATCACTTTATCTTCTACCTCTAGACTAATAGAACACTCATGCATATTAATAGCAATAAGGTCTCCATCTTCTACAAAGGCAATCAGTCCACCTTCTGCCGCTTCCGGAGATACATGCCCGATACATGCCCCTCTTGTAGCTCCTGAGAAACGGCCATCTGTAATAAGCGCTACTTCTTTATCTAGACCCATTCCTGCAAGCACTGCCGTTGGAGAAAGCATCTCTCTCATACCAGGTCCACCTTTTGGTCCCTCATACCTGATAACCACAACATCCCCTTTTTCAATCTTGCCAGCAGTAATTGCTTCTGATGCTTCTTCTTCGCTATTAAACACTTTTGCTGGCCCTGTGTGTTCAAGCATTTCTTTAGCTACTGCTGAACGCTTTACTACACATGAGTCTGGCGCCAAATTCCCTCTTAGCACTGCAATACCACCTGTTTGACTGTAAGGGTTATCAATATCCCTTACAACTACATTATTTTTATTGACTACTTTTTCTAAATTGGTTTCTACTGTTTTACCTGTTACAGTCATTAAATCTGTATGTAATAACCCCTTCTTTGTGAGCTCTTTCATAACCGCTGCTACTCCACCTGCAAAGTATAAGTCCTCCATATGGTGTGGTCCTGCCGGTGCAAGTTTACACAGATTAGGTGTACGGTTGCTAATCTCATTGGCCATATCTAAATGGATAGCCACTCCAGCTTCATGAGCAACAGCTGGCAAATGAAGCATTGTATTGGTACTACAACCAAGCGCCATATCCACCGTTAAAGAATTTTCAAAAGCTTTGTCATTTAAAATATCTCTCATTTTAATATCTTGTTTTACCATCTTCATAATAGCAAGCCCAGTCTTCTTCGCAAGACGGATACGTTCTGCATAAACAGCAGGTATACTCCCATTGCCAGGTAAAGCAATGCCTAGCACTTCCGTCATACAGTTCATACTGTTTGCCGTAAACATACCAGAGCAAGACCCACATCCAGGACAAGTATGTTCCTCAAACTCAAGTAACTCTTCATCCGTTAGATTTCCTGCATTGTGCTGTCCTACCGCTTCAAAGATAAGTGACAAACTTACTTTCTTGCCGCCTACATTTCCAGCAAGCATGGGCCCACCACTAACTAATGCCGTTGGTAAGTTAAGTCTTGCTGCTCCCATAAGCATGCCAGGCACAATCTTGTCACAGTTTGGTACAAGAACTAACCCGTCAAATCCATGAGCTTCTGCCATACATTCAATAGAATCCGCTATAAGTTCCCTTGTCACCAAGGAGTATTTCATCCCCTGATGCCCCATGGCTATCCCATCGCATACACCAATTGCAGGTATTTCTATCGGCGTTCCACCCGCTATACGAATACCCGTTTTAACCGCCTCACTTATTCTATCTAAATGCATATGTCCCGGTACAATTTCACTTTTTGCTGTTACTACGCCAATAAGCGGTGCATTGATTTCTTCATCTATGTATCCCATTCCTTTAAATAAAGAACGATGCGGTGCTCTTGCTACGCCTTTTTTCACTCTATCACTTCTCATTTAATCATCTCCCTAATCTATTTACTCTATTTTTATACATAAGTTAAATTATATAATATTATATCAAAAATACTTAATTTTGCAATTTTATTTTTTATAAAATTCAATTTTTAGTTAATTTATTATTTTGTAAGGTTTTTAAAACCCATCTTTTGTTCGTCTACACAAAAAGCTTCTTAGACCCTTGCCCACTAGATGG
>JAVVPO010000006.1:20024-58846 GCA_036655715.1 Cellulosilyticaceae bacterium
CCCATCTTTTGTTCGTCTACACAAAAAGCTTCTTAGACCCTTGCCCACTAGATGGTATCTCTACTTTGAAAATCTTAGCAAACGGCACGTTGACACTTGTAAGACACACCACTTGCGAAGGTATTTGGCCTAGACATATAGACTGTTCCCAAGAGGGTAAAGCTCTTATGATTTGTAATCTTTACTACTCCAAGCTTTGTAAAAGAGATTCTCTAATACTTTATAAAAAAGGTGTTATATAACTACTCTAGGTTAGTTATATAACACCTTTTGCTAATCAGCCTTTAGGTTTGCCCATATAAAATCTCTACTCCACTCAATGCTGACTACTGATGCCCTTATTAATAAATATCAGCCCCATGGCTATTAGCATATTCTTTAAACGCTGCAAGTAGTACCTTTGTAATAGGTCCTGCTACACCCTCTCCAATAACCCTTTGATCTACGCTTGTTACTGGCACTGCTTCTGCTGCTGTTCCTGTAAGGAAACATTCATCTGCATTGTACACATTGAACAATGTAAATTCACATTCTTTCACTTCATACCCAAGTCCTTTAGCTAATTCTATTACCGTATTTCTTGTAATCCCATCTAAGATACCAATATGAATAGGTGGGGTATAAATTACACCTTTTTTAACAATAAAAATATTATCGCCTGTACACTCAGCTACAATCCCATCATGGTTGAGCATCAACGCTTCTGACGCGCCTGCTCTATTAGCTTCCATTTTAGCCAAGATGTTGTTCAGGTAATTAAGTGATTTGATTTGTGGATCTACGATAGTTGCTTTGTTACGTCTTTGAGCCGCTGTTACAATTGGCATACCTTTAGTATACATTTCTTCTGAGTAAAGCTGTATACTTCCTGCAATACAAAACACTGTAGCTTTTGGGCAGTTAATAGGATTAAGCCCTAAATCCCCTTTTCCTCTTGTAACAACAAGTCTTATGTAACCATCCTTTACCTCATTTCTTCTACAGGTTTCAAGCAATATCTCTGTCATCTCAGCTTTTGTAAGAGGGACTTCTAACATAATTGCTTTAGCCGCTGCGAAAAGTCTTTCAATATGCTCTTCACATCTAAAAATACGTCCCTTATAAGCACGAATCCCTTCAAACACGCCATCTCCGTATAATAATCCATGGTCAAATACAGAAACTTTCGCCTCATTTTCTAATACATAATTGCCATCTAAATAAATGATTCTTTCACTCACTTTGCATCCTCCTCTTAATTCCATCATTTAATATGATTTATAATTAATCTTCCCATTTCTTTTGTCCCAATACAAGTTGCACCTTGGCTTATTATGTCACAAGTTCTATACCCTTCATCCAACACTTCATCTACAGCTTTTTCTATAGACTTCGCTTCATTTTCTAGGCCAAATGAATAGCGCAGCATCATAGCTACTGACAGAATAGTTGCTATAGGGTTTGCCTTATCTTGCCCAGCAATATCTGGCGCACTCCCATGACTTGGCTCATAGAGCCCAAGAGATCCTTTTCCAAGACTCGCTGATGGCAGCATTCCAATAGAGCCTGTAATCATACTAGCTTCATCAGACAAGATATCCCCAAACATATTGGTTGTAACAATGACATCAAATTGTTTAGGATTCACCACAAGCTGCATCGCTGCATTATCTACATACATATGAGAATAGGCAACTTCTGGGTAATCCCTAGCTACTTCCTTTACCACTTCTCTCCAAAGTTTAGACGTTTCTAATACATTGGCTTTATCTACTACCGTTACTTTCTTACCACGTTTCATAGCCAATTCAAAGGCTACCTTTGTTACGCGTTCAATTTCCTCTACACTATAGTAAAGTTCATCCGTAGCATAAGTTTCCTTAGGGTTTTCTTTATTCGCCCTTTGCTTCTTTCCAAAGTAAATGCCACTTGTCAGTTCTCTCACAATAAGAATATCTAAGCTATCTCCTATAATTTCTTCTTTAAGCGGCGAAGCATCCTTAAGTTGTTTATATAAAATAGCAGGTCTTAAATTAGAAAATAAACCTAATGTCTCCCTGATTTTTAGCAATCCTTTTTCCGGTCTATCCCCTGTAGGATGATTACTCCATCTATTCTCACCAACAGGGCCACCAACTGCTCCAAGCAAAATTGAATCTGCCACTTTACAAGCTTCTATAGTCTCCTCCGGCAAAGAACAATTCGTCCTCTCTAAAGCAATATCCCCTATTAAACACTCTTTATAATTAAAAGTATGCCCATACACTTTTCCCACCTGATCCAATACAGCTACAGCCTCAGCCACAATATCCGGCCCAATACCATCCCCAGGTAAAGTCACTATGTTATACGCCATCATTCATCCTCCTCACACTTATCATTTATCTATTAATTATATCAAAAACATTACAGCCTTATGGCTTTCATTGATTTCTCAGGCACAAGACCTATACCAATAGATTTTCTTATTACTCTCTTTCCCCTCTCCTATGTGCGTATCTCTCCATACGCCAAACCTTTCTACTTATTCCCACGCACATACTCCACCAATCCATTGGCTTCTATAATTTTCCGCATAAACTCGGGAAAAGGTTGCGCCTTAAAAGAGGCTCCGGTGGTTACATTATTAATCACCCCTGTAGCAAAATCCACTTTCACTATATCTCCCTTACTTATTCCCTCTACAGCCTCTTCACATTCCAAAATAGGCAACCCTATATTAATTGCATTTCTAAAGAAAATACGTGCAAAAGACTTTGCAATAACACACGATACACCTGCTGCTTTAATCGCAATAGGTGCATGTTCACGAGAAGACCCACAGCCAAAATTCTTTTCTGCTACTATAATATCTCCTTGTTTCATCTGGCTCACAAAATTTTTATCTATATCTTCCATACAGTATTTAGCTAATTCCTTCGGATCAGATGTATTAAGATATCTTGCAGGGATAATAACATCCGTATCTACATTATCTCCATATTTAAAAACCATTCCTTGCGCCCTCATACTCTTACCTCCTATCTAAAATCCTCTGGATTTGAAATAAAACCTGTTAATGCTGACGCCGCTGCCACTGCAGGACTTGCAAGGTAAACTTCTGATTCTACATGTCCCATACGCCCAACAAAGTTACGATTAGTTGTAGCTACCGCTCTTTCTCCCGCTGCTAATATTCCCATATGCCCACCAAGACAAGGTCCACAAGTTGGTGTACTCATTACACACCCTGCCTCTATCAACGTTTCTACGATTCCCTCACGAATAGCATCAAGATAGATTTTTTGAGTCCCCGGGAATACAATAACCCTTATTCCTTTCGCTACTTTTTTGCCTTTTAAAATCTTTGCAGCCATTCTTAAATCCTCTAGTCGTCCATTGGTACAAGAACCAATCACCACTTGATCAATAGCCACTTCCCCCACTTCATCAATCGTACGAGTATTTTCCGGAAGATGTGGAAAAGCCACTGTTGGTCTAATCTTTTCCAAATCAATAGTAATCACTTGATCATACTCCGCATCCCCATCCGCCTTATAAATAGTATAAGTCTTTGTACTATGACCTTTCATATACTGCACAGTCTGCTCATCCACTTCAAAAATACCATTTTTAGCTCCAGCTTCTATAGCCATATTAGCCATGGCAAATCTAGAATCCATAGACAAATACTCTAGACCAGCTCCCCCAAACTCCATAGATTTATAACGTGCACCCTCTACGCCTATCATCCCAATAATATGCAAAATTACATCCTTACCCGTTACAAACTCCGTCGGTTTACCCGTTAAGACAAACTTTATAGCTGAAGGCACCTTAAACCAAGCCTTCCCCATCGCCATGCCAGCCGCCATATCCGTACTTCCAACCCCAGTTGAAAAAGCACCCAATGCACCATATGTACAAGTATGAGAATCCGCACCAATCACCACATCACCAGCCACTACCAATCCCTTTTCAGGTAGAAGCGCATGCTCAATCCCCATCTCACCTACTTCAAAATAATTTTCAATCCCCTTCTTATAAGCAAACTCCCTCACACACTTACACTGCTCAGCAGCCTTAATATCCTTATTCGGAGTAAAATGATCAGGTACAATAACCACTTTAGACTTATCATAAACCTCCGTTACACCAATCCTATCAAACTCCGTAATCGCCACAGGTGTCGTAATATCATTCCCAAGCACCAAATCAAGATTCGCCTCAATAAGTTGCCCAGCCACCACACACTCAAGCCCCGCATGCACTGCCAATATTTTTTGCGTCATTGTCATTCCCATCTACTCTTCCTCCTTATAACATCTAGTATCAACTTCTCAAACACCATCCAATTAACCTTCACATCCAAAAGCACAGCATACTAACCCTATTCGCTCAAATCTAAAGGTTACCAATACATTTCCTATCTCCGGCATAAGTGTAAGCTAGCCACTCGGCGCAGTTCCACTTCCCTCCGCAAAAAGGTGTCTTCCGCCCTCCAGTTAGGCTAGCCTGAGGTGGTAGATATCTGAAAGTTTCATACGCAGCATTTTGGTTGAAAAATAAGCTTAGATTTTCACAAAATGCGAAGTTAGAAACTGAAAGATATCTACCACCTCAGACGCCCCCCACTAGAGCCTCAAAAAAAACCATCTAACGCTCGCGATCATACAACATACTATTAATCGCCGAAATATAAGCTAAAATACTAGCCTCCACAATATCCATACTCACACCATGGCCATTGTAGCTCTTTTCATTACTCTTGATCTTAACATTTACCTCTCCCTGAGCATCAGTCCCCCCAGTCACCGCATTAATCACAAAGTCCTCCAGTACAAACTTCTTCCCAACTAGCTTATCAATTGCCTTATAAGAAGCATCAATTGGCCCATCATAAGATGAAGTTACTTCCTCCAATATAACCCCCGTCTTACAAAGTAGCCTAACAGCTGAAGTCGTCGTAATATTATTACCAGAATTAACAACAAATCTATCGAGCTTATAAGTTTCAGGAATAGCCACAGTTTTTCTAAGGACTAGAGCCTCAATATCCCTATCTGTCACTACTTTCTTTTTATCTGCAAGTATCTTGAACTGTTCAAAGGCTTTTTGAATCGCTTCTTCTTCCAAGCTATACCCCATAGACACAATTCGGTCTGCAAAAGCATGACGACCAGAATGCTTACCAAGTACCATTTTATTCTCCATAAGACCTATAGACTCCGGCGTCATAATTTCATAAGTACTCTTATTGGCTAATACGCCATGTTGATGAATACCAGATTCATGAGCAAAAGCATTCTCTCCAACAATAGCCTTATTAGGTTGCACTCTGACGCCTGTTATGCTACTAAGCAATTTACTAGTTCTATAAATCTCTTTTGTTTGGATATTGCATCCTATATCATAAATATCTCTTCGCGTATTAAGATTCATCACAATCTCTTCAAGCGCTGCATTTCCAGCTCTTTCACCAATTCCATTCACTGTACATTCAATCTGAGTAGCCCCAGCCCTTACAGCCGCTAGTGAATTGGCTACCGCTAGTCCTAGATCATTATGACAATGTACCGAAATATCTACCTGATGAATATTAGGTACATTGTTTTTGATACTTTGAATAAGTGCCACAAATTCTTCTGGGGTTGTATAGCCTACAGTATCTGGTATATTAATAACTGTTGCTCCTGCATTAATAACCCCTGCAAATACTTGATACAAAAATTCTAGATTGCTACGCGAAGCATCTTCTGCTGAGAACTCTACATCCTGGCAGAATCGCTTAGCATACTTCACCATCTCTATTGCTGTTTCAAGAACTTCTTCTTTAGACTTTTTTAGTTTATAGGCCATATGTATGTCCGAAGTCGCTAGAAAAGTATGAATCCTCGGATACTTTGCTCCTTTTAAAGCCTCTACTGATGCATCAATATCCTTTACAAGGGCTCTAGATAGGCTGGCTACTGTAGAATTTTTAATAACTTTTGCAATGTGTTTAACAGATTTAAAGTCACCAGGTGAAGCAATAGCAAACCCAGCTTCCATAATATCCACACCAAGCCGCTCTAGCTGCAATGCCATCTCTACCTTTTCAGATAGATTCATACTGCATCCTGGTGACTGCTCACCATCTCTAAGTGTTGTATCAAAAATCTTAATAGTCTGCGCCATAAAGAACCCCCTTAAATTATATTTTGTCTGTTTTATTCTTTAATCCAACTCATCATTTTCCTTAATTCTTTACCTACTCGTTCTACTTGGTGTTCAGATTCAATTCTTCTGATCGATCTAAAGTAAGGACGATTTGCTTGGTTTTCTAAAATCCAGTTTTTAGCAAATGTACCATTTTGAATTTCTGTTAATACTTTTTTCATTTCTTTTTTAGTATCTTCTGTTATAATACGTGACCCTACTGTGTAATCGCCATATTCAGCTGTATCAGAAATAGAATATCTCATATAATCAAATCCACCTTGATTGATAAGGTCTACAATAAGTTTCATTTCATGTACACATTCAAAATAGGCACTCTCTGGTTGATAGCCTGCTTCAACTAATGTCTCAAAACCAGCTTTCATAAGAGCTGTTACACCCCCGCAAAGTACAGCTTGCTCACCGAAAAGGTCTGTTTCTGTTTCCTCTTTAAAAGTTGTTTCTAAAATACCAGCACGAGCTCCACCAATTCCAGCTGCATAAGCTAATGCAATGTCTTTTGCATTTCCTGTACCATCTTGGTATATAGCAATAAGACATGGTACGCCTCTGCCTTCTTCGTATTGACTTCTTACAGTGTGTCCTGGTCCTTTTGGTGCAATCATAACAACATTAACACCCGCTGGTGGTACGATTTGTCCGTAGTGGATATTGAATCCGTGTGCGAAGGCTAAAGTTTTCCCTGCTGTTAGATAGGGTGCGATACTCTCTGTATAAAGTTTAGCTTGTTTTTCATCATTGATAAGGATCATGATAAAATCTGCCGCTTTTGCTGCATCAGCTGCTGTCATAACTATAAGACCTTTTGCTTCTGCTTTTTCCCATGATGGACTACCATTGTACAAACCAACGATTACCTCTACGCCTGATTCATGTAAGTTAAGTGCATGTGCATGCCCTTGGCTTCCATACCCAATAATTGCTACCTTTTTACCTTTTAATAAATCTAAATTACAATCCTTTGCATAATATAATATTGCCATGTGAAAATCCTCCTTTTAATTAAGTTTATATGTTTAAGACTTTTGGTCTTATTCCTATTATTAATACTTTTATCGCTTAAACTTTCAACTCCCTATCGCCTCGTTCTAAGGCAGTAAGTCCTGTACGTATAATTTCTTTTACACCATAAGGCTCTAGCATTTTAGTTAGTGCACTAATTTTGCCCTCATCACCCGTTGCCTCTATAATAAGTGCTTCATTAGATACATCTACTATATGAGATCTAAAAATATTCGCTATTTCTATAATCTCAGCCCTTACATTTTTACCTGCTTTTACTTTAATGAGTGCTAACTCTCTATAAACAGATGTTTCTTCTTTTAATTCTACTATTTTAATGACATCTACTAGCTTATTAAGTTGTTTTTTTATCTGTTCTTGCATTTGTCTATCTGCCCTAGTTACAATAGTCATTCTAGATATAGTAGGATCATCGGTTTCTCCAACAGATAAGCTATCAATGTTATATCCTCTGCGGCTAAACAGTCCCGCTATCCTACTCAGTACTCCTGAGCGGTTTTCTACTAAAGCAGATATTACATATTCTTTCATGCTATAACCTCCTTCCTATAGAGTACTTTCTTTATCACTTACTCTAAATTCAATAAAATAAGGCTTATTACTTGCTAAAGCTTCTTTTAATACTTCTTCTACATCTACTTGTTTAGTTACTAGTTTTGACTCAATACCATAAGCCGTTGCAATTCCTACAAAATCTGGATTGCACTGAAGTCCTACGCCATACTCTTTAGTTTCTGCTTTTCTTTGAAGCTCTCTTACCATGCCAAGCCCACTGTTATTAAATAGTATCAAAATAGGTTTTATCCCTTCTTGAATAAGGGTTCCTAATTCAAACAAACTCATCTGAAAACTTCCATCTCCAAAAATACTGACTACTTGCTTTTCCCTATTCCCTATCGCTGCCCCAATAGCTGCTGGCAAAGAATATCCCATAGTTCCAAGCCCACCCGAGCACAAAATCTTGCGTTCTCCCTTGATCTCCATATTCCTTACGGCCCAAAACTGATTTTGACCTACATCCGCTGTAATGATGGCATCATTTGGTAATAACTCTGATAGTTTACGGATAACCATCTTTGGATTAACCATCTCATCTGTTACAATTAACTCTTTATACTCTTGCCTACTAGCAATACAGTCTTTCCATTCCTTCGTATCAAGCGGCTTGATATGCTCAATCAGCATTTTCAAAATACTTCTTGCATCCCCAACTACTGGAATAGTAGCTGATGTAATCTTGCCAATTTCTGCTGGGTCTACATCGATATGTATAATACTTGCATTTTCATCCAGAATACTTGCATCAGCTACCGTTCTATCTGCTACACGTGCCCCAATAAATACAATGGTATCTGCATTTTTGAGTGCCCAGTTGGCCCATGCAAATCCATGACTTCCAAGCATCCCAAGATTGTACTCAGAATGAGTCTCTAAAGCACCAACTCCCATAAGTGTATGTACAACTGGTATTTGAGATTTTTGAATAAACTCTCTAAGCTCTTTTTGTGCATGAGATAGTAAAACACCTCCGCCTACACATACAAGAGGTTTCTTACTTTTTTGAAGTAACCTCACAGCTCTTTTCACCTGACCAATATGTCCTTTTACTGTTGGTTTATAGCCTCTAATATTTACTTCTTTAGGATAATTAAAATCAATTTGAGCCGATTGAAAATCCATAGGTAAATCGATAAGTACCGGCCCAGGTCTTCCTGTCTTTGCTATATAAAATGCTTCTTTTAAAATACGTGTAAAATCTTTTGGATCTTGTAGTAAATAACTATGTTTGACAAAGGGCTCTGTTGCTCCCTTAATATCCACCTCTTGGAATACATCACGGCCTATCAAATGAGATTTAACCTGCCCCGTAAAAACAACAATAGGTATAGAATCCATATAAGCTGTTGCAATTCCTGTCACAAGATTTGTCGCCCCTGGACCCGATGTAGCTATACAAACGCCAACTTTACCTGTTGTTCTGGCATAGCCACTTGCACTATGCACCGCAGCCTGCTCCTGCCTCACAAGTACATGATGAATATTGGAAGCTCTGAATGATTCATAGATGTCGAGAAGAGCCGCACCCGGGTAGCCAAATAGTGTGTCAATCTCTTCTTCCACTAAACATCTAACTAAAACATCTGATAATTTCATTGCAAGACCTCCTTCTATTTTCAAAATTATTTACAAAAATCAAAATTCATTTTTAGGTACAAAAAAACTCATCCCACATTATAATAGGACGAGAATATCATTCACGTGTTACCACCTATCTTGATTCTTTTGCATACACAAAAAAATCCACTCACCAAGTTCTACCAAACTTGTACCTATAACGGGGCATACCGGAAACTTACTACTCGCTTTTGCTTTCCCAAGTTCTGCTCAAGAGGGAGTGGTACTTAGCTGCATTACTAGTTCACACCAACCACTAGCTCTCTGAAAATACTTTTGCAAAATACGCTCTCTATCACTGCATTTGTCTGATAACTTTATTTAATTATATGTATTTTAACAACTTACTGAATATGTGTCAATATTTTTATTGCAATTTATTTTTATTTTTATTTTTTCACACTTATTGTTGCTTGGCTATACAAAATCTCACCAGCTACTTTTGTAATATGACATACAAGAAAATCAAATCCACTTACACACCTTAGAGGTAGATCGTACTCCCGCTGAAATGATAGCTTATCAGCTGGGTTGGTTAAACTCAGTCCCCTCTATCTATAAAAGATTAAGTAGGTCCCCACGCCAGCTTGACTTCGGACCTACTTAATCTTTTACTCTATATCGTCAATGAATTCATATCTTCAATAAATCCTGCACCTAATACTTCTCTCACATCTGCAATCGTTACAAATGCATTTGGATCTATCTCTCTAATAATCTCTCTAAGCTGTGTAATTTCTTTTTGTGAAACCACTGTAAACAGCATTTCCTTATCATCTTTTGAGTACATCCCTCTTGCTTTAAGTCCTGTACTTCCTCTAGGTATTTTTGCCATAACAACTTCTGCAATTTTCTCACTCTTATCTGAAATAATGAATGCAGCTTTTGCATAATGCATTCCTGCTAATACATTGCTAATTACTTTAGATGTAATAAAAACAGATATAATCGCATACATCGCCGTATTGGAGCCAAATATCATAAGTCCTCCTAATATAATGCAAGCATCAATAGCTAACATAAGTTTAGCAATGGGGAATGTAGGGTTCTTAAATTTAAAAATTGAAGCCAGCATATCCGTTCCACCTGTTGTTCCGCCCATTCTAAGCACAATACCAATACCAAGCCCTATCGTTGCACCACCAAATACCCCACCTAGCAATAAATCTCCATTAACTAAAAAAGGACTCGGAATAAATCCTGTATACCAAAGTGCTAATGATAAACCTAATACAGCGTATAATGATTTTTTTGCAAATACAAATCCTCTTTGCTTAATACTAATAGCAAATAAAGGAATGTTTAAGGCTAAGTTAGTAAACCATAACGGAATACCAAATCCTATTATATTTTTTGATACTGTTTCTACAATAATCCCTGTACCAGATATACCTCCGGTTACAAGACCTAACGGTGATAAGAACCAATTGATTCCTAACGCCAAAATGGTTACCCCTAGGAGTATAAAACCAAATTCTCTCTTTGTGATTAATAGTTTTTTCATGTGTCTCTCCTCAGTTTAGTCTTTTACTCTGCTAAATCGCTAACTTATTCCTTTACAAACACTTTTTATGTATTCATATATTATTTTAGATAATATATGAATGTTAAACTCTTTCCTATAAAGTTATGGATCCGTTATCTTCTATAAATCCTTGACCTAATACTTCTCTTACATCTGCAATAGCCACAAATGCCTTAGGATCCACTTTGCTAATAAGTTCTCTTAATGTGGTAATTTCCTTTTGAGAAACTACTGTAAAGAGCATTTCCTTTTCATCTCTTGAATACATTCCTCTTGCTTTAAGACCTGTACTTCCTCTAGGTATTTTCTCCATGATTTCTTTAGCAATTTCTTCGCTCTTATTAGAGATAATAAAAGCCGCTTTGGCATAGTGCATCCCCTCTAGTACATTGGCAAGTACTCTAGATGTAATATAAATAGCAATCATCGCATAAATCGCTTTGTTTGCACCAAAGATAAATAATCCAACAACGACAATCACACCATCTATCATCATGACAAGCTTTGCTATTGGAAACTTAGCAAACTTTGTCCTTAAAATGGTTGCTAACATATCCGTTCCACCCGTCGTTGCTCCAGAACGAAGCACAAGTCCTATTCCCACACCATAACCTACACCACTTACGATAGTTGTTAGCATCAGGTCATTGCCTATATTAAAGATATTTGGAATATAAGATGTGAGCTCAATCAAAATAGATATACTAGCCACTGCATACAATGATTTTTTGACAAATACAAATCCTTTTTGCTTAATAGCCATAATAAACAAAGGGATATTGAGTACAATGGTTGTTAGTGAAATCGGAATAACAAATCCCATAGTTTTTTTCGATACTGTTTCTATAATAATTCCTAGTCCTGATATACCACCTGTTACCAAGCCCGCTGGTGCCAAAAACCAATTAAGCGTGAGTGCCAAAACCATCGCTCCTGCCAGTATTAAACTCAATTCTTTTTTAGTAATTAATAACCTCTTCATAAGTTACTCCTTGGTCATGTATTTTTCTTCTGTCATTTTAACTTATTAACATATAAGTCTCTATTTGCACTTACTATTAGTATAATAAGTTTACCATAATATATGAATTAAATCTCGATATTTTACTTCAATACAAAAATAGGTTATATGTCTGAAATTACTCAGTCATATAACCTAACTTGTTCTATGTGTCAAAACATCTATATTCTAATATTTATAGTTCATTAATTGCGTCTAAGATTTCCTGTTTTGAAACTTCTTCTATGTCTTTATTAAGTGCTTTGCACACTTGCTCTACTCTATAATCTAATAGCGCTTGCATCTCATCTAATGCAGCTTCATTTTCCATACTTTGAACAGTTATGGGTGAGTTTATAGAGTCAGTTGCAAAAATAGAACTTTGACTTGCAAGGATAGTTGCTCCTATTAGTCCATATGCTAATATTCTTTTCATTTTGCTCACCTCTCTTATATTTTTATTATATAAAGAGTATATCCCTTAAATGTGAATTAGATACAACCATTTTTAGCTTGTTTATTAAAAATTTATTCATATATTACACTTAAATTACTAATCCTTTCAATCACTATATGATATTTGTATATTTATTTTAATTTTAATAGATTTACTTATTCATTTTGTCCTTTACTTTTTTTCATCTTCTCTTATTCCTGTATCTTTTGTATACTTTATGTACAATTTTTTCTATAGGTATCCTTTCATTTATTCTATTTATCTACAAATAAATAGCTTAGAAAAAATTCACTCGAATTCTTCTAAGCTATTTTAAAACCTATCATTTTGTTATGTTAAATTTAGCACCTTTATCCTTAAGCTTGCCCTGCCCAATCTGCTGGATAAGTGACATAGATAAATCTAGCATAGTTAGGCACTGAGAACTGAATACTTGAACCTTTTGGTATAAGCACAAGTTCTCCTGCATTAGCTGTTACAGTTCTTCCATTAATATTGATACTTAAACTACCTTCAATAACATAGTCAATTTCATCATAGTTAAGATTCCAATCAAAAGTTGTCGCTTTCATCTCCATGACTCCGCATCCAAGTCTTGGACTTTCTTCTAGTGTAAAGAGATCTTTTGTATAAACTACATCTGATGGCGTTCCTGTATCTAGACGATTACTTTCATCTACTTTAACTGTAGGTACTTTAACAGCAATGACTCCGCCAGGTGCTACTTGCCGCGTATCGTCATGTCCACCTGTGCATCCTGCAAGTTTCTCTACAAGAATTTGTTTGATTAAAGACTCTAAAGTTGATTGATCTATATTCATCTATGCTGCTCCTTTGCTTTTACCTAAAGTTTTGTTAGCGATGAATATAGCTACAAGCACACCCACTATACCCCCAACTAACTTACCTACTATCATAGGAAAAATCATTTCTTGATTGAATCCAGCGGTGAATCCTAAGTGGTCACCAAATACGAATGCTGCACATACTGCAAACGCTACGTTGATGATTTTTCCTCTAGCATCCATATCTTTCATCATACCAAACATTGGTATGCTGTTAGCTAAACTGGCTACTAAACCTGCTGCCGCTACGTCATTCATACCAAGTACTTTACCTAGTTTTAAAAGTGGTTTTTTGAATACTTTTGTAATCACATATACAAGTGGGAATGCCCCAGCAAGTACAATAGCAATATCCGCTACTACAGTAAATCCTTCACTAATTGGATTCATACCTGGTATAAGTACGATACCCAATAATTGCTCTACAATACCGGCTGCAAGACCAATAATAATAACAGCTACTACAAACTTACCAAAGTAAGTAAATCCTGTCACCATAGCTTCTTGGAATTTCCATAAACCTAATGCTATAAGCACTGCAAAGATAATGATAGGAATAAGATTTCTAAGCACCATCATAATAGGGAAGCCAGCGACAACTCCACCTACAAATGACCCAAAAGGTACAGCGATAACTCCAGCAAGTACCCCTGTTGCAAGATAAGTTCTATCACTTTCTTCAATAATTCCAAGTGCTACCGGAATAGTAAATACAATTGTAGGTCCAAGCATAGATCCTACAATAAGTCCACCAAATAATCCTGCTTGTGGATCAATAGCAAGAGCCTGAGCAAGAGGTGCACCTCCCATATCATTAGCAAGAATTGATCCTGCAAACATAGCTGGGTCAGCTCCTAAAAATCCAAAGATAGGTACAATTACTGGTTTTAAGAGTTCAGCAAGTACAGGTGCTAACGCAATAATACCTACCATAGAAATAGCAAGTGCACCTATAGCCATAATCCCTTCTTCGAATTTTTCTCCTAAGCCAAATTTATTGCCTATGATTTTATCTAGTGCTCCTAGCACTGCGAAGATAACCATAATATACATAATAATTTCATTAATACTCATAACCCGCTCGCCTCCATTTTGGTTAATTATTTGATTTTATATTTAAGTACTTTAAAACAAGTGTTTGACCATGTCGTCACTTGGAGAGGGAATAATAGATATGTTGGCATGCTCACTTTTGTTTAGAGCTAATTTCCCTTGTGCAAGTCCATATTCTACATTACTTAGGTTTCCTGTAATAATAAATACCAACTTACCTCCTATACAAAAAGCAAGATGTACCTTAAGAAGGGTAATATCGCTTGATTTAAGAGCTTTATCCAGTGCTTTGATACCTGCACATACTTTATTGGTTTCCATTATCCCTAAGGCGCCCATTACTTGTTTAGATGAATACTTATTTTTAAAAGCCTCTATTATAGGTGTACTCACAGCATGTACTCTAAAGCTATCTACAAGAGTGTCTCCTGACATAGCTTCACCATAGGTAATCGCTTCATCCACTTCACCTTCATCCCCTGTTACTACTACAAAATACTTCCCAGGACAAATAGTCTTTAGCATGATAATTTCTACATCTGCTTTTTTTACAATTTCGTTGGATACTTCTATACCCTTACTGATGCTCCTAAATTCAAGTGCTCCTATACTTTTATTCATCTGCCACCTCTATCGAATCAACAATACCTACTACTGCTGCATCAATAGGTACATTAGGATTACCTATTGCATATCTAGCAGCGCCGCCTCTAGTAATCAGTACCAAGTCACCTACTCCCGCACCTACAATATCTGATGCCACAAACAATCCTTCTCTTTCATTTTCTTTAGAAACAAGTATCTTGAGCACCAAGAATTTTTGTCCATTTAATTTTTCATCTTTTTTTGTGGCCCACACACTTCCTACTACTCTTCCTATTTCCAAATTAGACGCCTCCACTATACTCTTTTTATCTTTAGTTTATGTGTTCTTATAAAATCATCTGCTAATGGAGTAACTATACTTTTTTTATCTACTAAGATAGTAACCAATGCCGGAATATGAGCTTTCATTAAATCCGATTCTAATAAAAGCTTTTTGTGAGTGAAGTCTATCTCTTCACCATAGCATACTTTGTTTTCTTGTAATGCACTGCGCTGCCCGTTTTCCTTGTCCACTAGTATATCCATCACATTCCCGATAGTTCTAATGCCATATTGTTTGATTTTATCTTCATACTCACTGTATAAAGTATATAATGCCTTATACGAAGTTTTTTTATACGTCCTATATGCGATGCCCTCTTCTAGCATATAGACTTTTTTGCCTTCTAGTAAGTGTTTGAGTATGAATTCTTCCTCTTCCGTACCACTACAGCCTAGTGCTAAATGAGCAAGTAGTCCTACAGTCATCTGACAAATAACAATGCACTCGCACTGCGAGTTACCCCCTTGGTAGCTCACTATATCGTATATCTCTTCTAGCCTTTTAGCCTCATCTGAAAAATACTTTCCGATCATCATAACTTTCTTTTTAGGAGAAGTTAATTTAACATCCTGTTGGAGTTTTTTGTAAAGTTCAGCTACTATTTCATCTATTAAATTTTGAGGATTCATTTAAGAATCATCCCCCACATTCCTTTAGTATATCCACACGCATTGGCTTCATCATAATCAATATGGATATAGGTCCTAAAATCTGGACTCACCCTAATAATCATATCATCAAATATCAGGGGTCTTTCTCCAAACACTTTAACCTTTACACTCTCTCCATCTGATACGTTAAATTTTCTAGCATCCTCAGGTGTTATATGAACATGTCTCTTTGCTACAATCAGACCTTGCGCTAATTCAACCTTTTTATCACCATTACTAATGACAATGCCTGGTGTATCTTTAATATCTCCGCTCTGTCTAACAGGTGATTTAACCCCTAAGATTAATGCATCTGTTAAGGACACCTCTACTTGAGAGTCTTTTCTAGCTGGTCCTAATACAATGACATTATTAAGTGTCCCTTTAGTTCCCGTTACAGTCACTCTCTCTTTGCAAGCATATTGCCCTGGTTGAGACAAATCTTTAACCGGTGTAAGCCTATACCCCACTCCGAACAATACATCTATATCCCTTTGCGCAAGATGCACATGTCTACCAGATGCTTCTACTTCTATAAAAAGTTTCTGTTTTAGTTCTTTAACAACTTCATCTACTATTTGATCTACTAATTGTGTCATAAGCTCCTCCTTTCACAAAAGGTGCTATTTGTATTTGTCTGTCATAAATTTAAACATCATAATCCAAAACAGTGAAGATAATCTATTAAACGCCTTAATGATATCTTCTCTATCCGTTTGTCCGTACTCATTAGCAAAAGCTTTGTAAGCTACAAGTTCCGTTTCGCGTGTTAAAGTCCGTAGTTTATTAAGGGCAACTACCATTTCACCTGTTTTATAATTAGGCAAGAAATGCCTCATACCATAATATTTACTAGGATGATGAGAATGCTCTCTAAGTTCCTCAGCTGTTAAGTCCTGTAATTTAAATTCTCCGACCGGCTCTCCAGACACTTCACATCTAAGTAAATTACGAACAAACCTCAAAACCTCCTCTAAATCCGAAATCAGCTTTGGCATCTTTTCCTTCTCTGCCAAAATCTGAACTATCAAAATCTCAGCTTCCAAAGAATCTATTTTCCCTCTAAAAGCAATGCGTGGGTGATCCTTAAAAACAAGTAAATTTCCTCTAAGATGTGTCATATGCTCAGGTTTCTCTTCAAGTTTTGCCCCAAACAACGTATCAAACATCTCAGACTCATTCACTATCTTTACTTGCTTCACCTGTTCCACTACAACAGGCACCTCAATCACCTGGCTGGCTTCCACATCCTCTTTAAACATTATATTAATATTCTTTTCTCCTAAATAAGCCCTCGCAGAAGGTGTGATAATTTCCTTACGTGAGACACAGATTTCTTTTTTATCCTGTAAGTCCCCGTTGGCCATCATCCTTCTCACGTCACTCTCTGTTAAAACAGACATTCTCTCACATCCTTACTAGATGTTAACCCCCATACATATACTAGTTAGGGGGATACTTATTTTTGTCTTTTACTCTTTCTAATATTTAACTTCTATTTTAATATTTAATTTCATTTCATTTTGATATTTGATTTCTTTAACTTTTAAGTCACCAACTTGCTTGGTAGGGTGAAATCTAAAGAGATATCACTAGAGCTTTCTTCACAACTTCAAAACTCGCTACAAAAGCGAAGTAATATACCTCTAGACTTCACCCACTACCACCAAGTCTAGCCTCAAGAGTCCCCATACCTTCACTGTCCGTGGTATTCCTACCGAGTCAAAGGTATAAGTCCTAACAGAGGGCTACTAAACCACCATGTCTAGCCTCAAAATCACCCACACCTTCACTGTCCGTGGTATTCCTACCGAGTCAAAGGTATAAATCTAAATTTGAGTTTGAGACTGAGCGCCATGTGGTAGAATAATATCCACTTCAGCATGTGGTCTTGGAATAACATGTACTGAAATAAGTTCTCCAACTCTCTCTGCTGCTGCTGCTCCTGCATCTGTTGCCGCTTTTACAGCTCCTACGTCGCCTCTTACCATAACAGTAACAAGACCACCTCCAACTTGTTCTTTGCCCACAAGGGTTACATTAGCCGCTTTAACCATAGCATCCGCAGCTTCAATTGCGCCTACCAAACCTTTTGTTTCAATCATTCCTAATGCATTTGTATTTGCCATTGTTTTATTCCTCCTAATATTAAGATTTTATACGTATTATACTAATTCCTTCATAATTCTTTTTACTAATTCATCAATGAGACCTTCTGAACAAGTACCATGGTGGCTATCACCACTTGGTGCCCCTTCTCTAATCTCTTCTAGTTCTTTGGTACCATAGGCTACACGCTTAACATTAATAATATCCATAGGACCAATATTATTAGAAGATGAGCTACCACCTACCGCTCCACAACCTAGTGTAAGGGCTGGGAATAAACCAGTTGTTGCACCAATCCCACCTAGCGCCCCAGGTGTATTAATAAGAATACGAGATGCTGGAATGCGAAGTGAGAAACGCTTAACTACTTCATCATCATTGGCATGCATACAGAAGGTATGTCCACTTCCTTCAAACTCTAATATTTGAATACATTTTTCTAGCACTCCATCTACTGAATCTTCTACATAAAAAGCAAGGATTGGTCCTAATTTTTCTCTAGAATAAGGTACATCATGCCCTACCCTACTCTCTTTTGCAATCAGCACTCTTGCACTACGTGGCACCTCGGTAAGACCTGCAAGTTTTGCTACATGCTCTACACTTTTTCCTACAATCTGAGGATTCATCATACCATTTGGCCTGAGAACAAACTTAGCAAGCCTATCACTTTCTTCTTGATTTAAGAAGTAAGCGCCTTGTTTTTGAAGCTCTGATTTTACCGTATCTTCCATACATTTTTCTACGATAACAGATTGCTCTGATGCACAGATTGTTCCATTATCAAATGTTTTAGAATCTAGTATACGTTTAACTGCTGCTTTTACATCTGCACTCTTATCAATAAAGGCTGGACCATTTCCAGCTCCTACGCCAATTGCTGGTGTACCAGAAGAGTAAGCAGCTTTAACCATAGCACTTCCGCCTGTTGCCAAAATAAGATTGGTATACTTATGCTTCATAAGTTCAGATGTTGCTTCCATGGTAGGCACAGTGATTGCTGCGATAGCACCCTTTGGACAACCTGCTTCTTCTGCTGCTTTTGATAAAATCTTTACAGTTTCTAAAATACATTTTTTAGCACTTGGGTGTGGTGAAAATACAATAGCATTTCCACCTTTGATAGAAATAAGGGTTTTGTACATAACAGTAGATGTGGGATTAGTAGAAGGCACTATACCTGCTACAACACCTACTGGCACACCAATATCATAAACTTTATTAGCTTTATCATCAGCGATAATTCCTACAGTTTTTTGATCTTTAATCGCTTCATAGATAACTTTTGAGCCAAAAATATTTTTAATAATTTTATCTTCCCATTTACCAAAGCCTGTTTCTTCATTGGCCATCTTAGCAAGTTTTTCTGCATTAGCCAAACCTGCATCAGCAATAGCTTTAACAATACGATCTATTTGAGTTTGATTAAGTGTCGCTAATTTTTTTTGTGCTTCTCTTGCTTGTTTGAGTAAACTTCTTACTTCTTGAATAGATACAAGATCTTTATCTAATAACTCCATTAATTCTCACCTTCTTTATAAAACTGTATAATCATGTTGATAAGCTCTTCTTTTTTAGCAGATTTTAATTTTCTTGGTGCTACTTTGATACCTAAAGAAGCAATGAGATTTTTAAGTTCTGTATTACTTAATTTGGTCAGTTCTGTAGGCGAAAGTTTTTCTACCACTACCGGTCCTGTATCGGATACCGTGTCATATCCAGGTACGACCTGTGTTATATGCTCTATACCTATATCAGCCTTATCTGTGCCTATAGTCTGACTAGGTTGAAATATATCCTTTTCAACAACATGACTTGTAGGCTGATATTCCTCAGATATAAGCTGAGTTTTCACTGGTTTCTTAGATTCATTTTCAAAAAACACACGGGATAAAGCAGGTGCTAGCCTTGGAATCACATGGGTAGCTCTTACTTCTCCGACTCTTGCTGCGGCAATTCCTGCTGCATCTACAGCAGCTTTTACAGCTCCTACATCTCCAAAGATTTGCACCGTCATAATGCCGCCATCTACCTTGGTGATGCTACCTAATTTTACATTAGCTGCCTTAAGAGCTGAATCCGCAGCTTCCACTGCTGGTGGGTAGCCTATGACTTCTATCAGTCCTAATGCCTCTGTCATAGCCTATTAGAATTCCTGAGGATTTGATGCTACTGATCTTACAGCTTCTGCAAACGCACTACATGCGGCATTACATGCAGATTGTGAACCTGTAAGAAGGCCACCCCCGAAGTTGGTTTCTGATGGTGGTCCAAAGAACTCCACAAGTTTAACATCTGCAGCCTTCATAGCAGCATCTAATCCATAAATAGATTCAAGTGGTGGTGCAATAAGATAAGCTAATGGCTCTCCTTCTGCTACCCCTGCCACTTTTGAAAGATAAGTCCCTGTGCGAGATACAGTATGTGCGTAGTAAACAATAGAATCATCTTCATTAGCACTTACAAAAGTTGCACCTGTTGCCATAAAATCTAGAGCTGCATTAAGTCCACTCTTTACTTCATCTGGGCTTGGTCCTCCAAGTATGCCAATGACTTCTCCAGCAAGTTTTGTAGAAGCATTTGCAGCTCCTGCGTAGAAAGATTTCGCATAAACAACATCTACATCAGCAGCTTTTGTTGCTTCATCTAGAGCTGTATAGGTTACATCATCTGTATCAGCAGTAATAATCCCTAAACTCTTGTGTCTTGGCCCAAGTTCTAATCTCTTTGCAAGCTCTGCATTGACATTAGAAATGATTCTGACACCAAGTACATTAGGACGTAATTTATCGTTTTTCATGATTTGCCTCCTTATTATTTAAGATCTATTCCAGACGCTTTTTTGTCTAACATGGTTTTGATAAGTTCTGCAGTATGTGCACCTGCTTCAACAGCCGTTGTACCGCCTCTATGAATATTAGAGATAACTGTTCTCTTTGCTTCTGCTATACCTATTTTTGGTTTGTAAGCAATGTAAGCTGACATAGACTCTGCTGTTACAAGTCCTGGTCTTTCTCCAACTAGCATACAGATTACATCAGCATCTGTTACTTCACCGACTGCATCCATAGCTCCAACCCTTGCATATTTAATAAATAGAATTTCTCCTACACTTAGACCATATCCTTGCAACCCTTGTTTGATAGCAGGAATCATATTTTCTACGTTGGCTTCAATAGCTGAAGATGAAAGTCCATCTCCTACGATAATGAGCACTTTGGGATGTGATCCACATGTTTTCTTAATGATTTCTTGCTCTTTTTCCCCAAATCTTCTACCTAAGTCTGGACGAGTAAGATATTCATCTTTATCTTTACAAAGTGTTTGTACAAAAACAAAATTGTTTTTCTTAATAAATTCTTCTGAGACATCAGAAAATACTGCATCTTGCGCTGCTGCATGGTCTGCTCTTACACGAAGCATTGTAATCGTTTTATATCTAGCGCCTGCTTTACCAATCCCAAGTCTAGCTGGTGTTTGGGCTTTCATTTTAAGATACGCTTCTTTGTCTACTGCATCTTTTACTAAAAATTGTTTCTTAAGATCTATCGCTGTAATATCTGGAATACATCCACCATGATCAATTTGAGTGTTTGTCCCTCTACTTGCAGATGATGGCGTCGTCGTTGTTACAGATACATTGCCATCTTTGCCTACCATTTGCTCTACAAGTTGTTCTACCATTCTTCTTAAATCTTGTTCATTCATACCTTTTCCTCCTTATCTTAGAATAGTACTGATGCGTCACCAGCTTTTGCAGTGAGTCTTCCTTTTTCATCTACAAATCCCATTTTCACAAGCCATTCATGGAAAGGTTTGATAGCTGTTAAGCCAAACATCTCTCTAAGGGCTGCTGTTTCATGGAATCCTGTTGTTTGATAGTTAAGCATAACGTCATCCCCATGAGGTATACCCATAAAGTAGTTACATCCTGCTGTTGTTAAAAGAACTGATAAATCTTCTATACTGTTTTGGTCAGCTTTCATATGGTTAGTGTAACAAGCATCACATCCCATAGATATTCCTGTGAGTTTACCCATAAAGTGGTCTTCAAGACCCGCGCGGGACACTTGTCTACCATCATATAAATACTCAGGCCCGATAAATCCTACCACAGTATTCACAACGAATGGATCAAAACGTTTGGCAAATCCATAACATCTAGCTTCCATCGTTACTTGGTCTACGCCGTGGTGCGCTTCTGAAGAAAGCTCTGAACCTTGTCCTGTTTCAAAGTACATAACATTTGGTCCTTCTGCTGTTCCTTCTGAAAGTGCAAGTTGTCTTGCTTCTTCAAGAGTCGCTGCATTAAATCCAAAGGCTTCATTGCCTTTTTCTGAACCTGCAATAGATTGGAAAATAAGATCTGTAGGTGCTCCCTTACGAATAGCATCCATCTGAGTTGTTACGTGAGCAAGTACACAAGTTTGAGTTGGAATTTTGAACTTTTGTTTGATTTCTTCAAAGCGTTTAAGCACTCTTACAACACTTTCTGTACTATCATCTACCGGGTTAAGTCCAAGAAGTGCATCTCCAGCTCCAAACGTTAAACCTTCAAGCAGTGAAGATAAAATGCCGTCTGGATCATCTGTTGGATGGTTAGGTTGAAGTCTTGAAGAAAGTGTACCTGGTTCTCCAATCGTTGTGTTACAGTGTTTTGTGATCCTAATCTTTCTAGCCCCGTATACAAGGTCCATGTTAGACATAAGTTTGGCAACAGCCGCTACAATTTCTGAAGTAAGCCCTCTAGAAACTCTCGCAATGTCTGCACCCGTTGTTTCTTCATCTAAAATCCATTCACGAAGATCTGATACGGTCCAGTTTTTAATCTCATCGTGGATTTTTTGATTAACATCATCTTGAATAATACGTGTTACCTCGTCTTTTTCATAAGGTACTGCTGGATTATTTCTAAGTTCTCCAAGTGTAATATTGGCAAGGACAACTTTAGCTGCAACTCTTTCTTCTGCTGATTCCGCTGCTAGCCCCGCTAACTTATCACCTGATTTTTCTTCATTTGCTTTTGCCATGACATCCATAAGTGATTTGAACTCATAAGTGTGTCCAAATAATTTTGTCTTTAAAATCATATGAATCCTCCTTCCATAGAGTGAAAATTAATTAAATACAAGTGTTTTAACTACTACTGGCAATACTGCTCCATTTGCAACCGGACTACCAATGTCAATGTAATCACCATTATCTAGTTTGACACTATCTAGGCAAATAACATCTTTCTTGAAATTTAATTGATAGTACATAGTCTGTCCTAAAACTTTAGCCATATCCTTCTCTACAATAATAATCAGCGGTAATTCTCTTTGAATAAGTTCATTCATCCCTTCAATGAGCCCACGAGCATATTCCTGAATCTCTGGAAAAGACGGATTATCCTTGCCCTCTATGGCGACAGCCACTTTCTGAAAGTCTCCTTCTAGTTTGAACCAATCAAGCTTTTGTTTGATTGCCTGAGCTAGAACCTGACTCCCCCCTTGTTCGTCCTCCATAGAAAGTTTTAGTATTGGTAAATTTTTAATTGGAAAAGTATTACTTGTGTAAGTAATTGTGCTTCCGCTAATCTCTGTGGTATGAGTACCTGCACCCACTACAGTTGCTCTTATGGTTTCAGTACTTCTTATCACCTTTAGCTTTTTGCAGAGCATAGACTCTTTAATCGCTTGGCCAAGTAAAATACCAATATCCCCAAATTTAAAATAATCATCTACAGGTCCATCATAATAAACATAATCTGCTACACCGCCTGAGAAGGAAATACACTTAAGAGGCACTTCAAGTAAAATATTTTTGTTGGTTACAATCATCTTGAAGGTATTATCTTGTGGTCTTAGTCCTACACTTTGCTCTAGCATAGATACCATACTATCTATAACCGGCTTTAAGTTCTCTCTCGTTGCAACAGTTCCTATTTCTAAACCTAGATTATTTTCTCTGATTATTATTTCTATTTTGGGTGAAATATATGTTATCTTTTTAGAAGTTGTATCAACTTTAATCAGTCTGCCTCCTATATCTAAACAGCCTGTTTCTTTGACATCCCCTCTTAAGAAAACAGCTAGATTGCTTGTACCGCCTCCAACATCTATGTTGACCACACTTGTATTGTGTTCCTTGGAGTAAGTATGTGCCCCAGCACCCTTACCTGATATAATACTTTCTAAGTCAGGCCCCGCTGTAGCTACTACAAAATCACCTGCAAATCCGCTTAAAGTCGTTAAAACCTCTCTAGCATTTTCTTTTCTTGCAGTCTCACCTGTGATGATAACCGCTCCCGTATTAATCTTAGATTTATCTATTCCTGCCTTTTGATACTCTTTTTCAATAATTTCTCTTACCCTAGGGCCATCTATTTCTTTGTTTGAAACTAAAGGAGTAAAATAAATTTCACTACGATAGATAATTTCTTTATCTACAATAACAATACGAGGTACGGTAAAACTTGACGCCATATTCTCTATAATAATCTTAGAAAATATAAGCTGAGTCGTACTGGTTCCAATATCAATACCTACGCTTAAAAGTTCATCTCTCATCCTTTCACTCCCTTAGTTAGCTTACTATCTAAGTAAGCAAAAAGCTCTTCTATTCCTACTCCCTCTATGGTATCCACCTTAAAGATGTAGCTTACTCCAGCTTCTTTAAGCCTTTCTTCTACCCGCTGAATCTGAACCTCACTTTTTACCATGGATACCTTGGTAATGATACCAATTACCTCTCTTGCAAAGGTACTTGCAAAAGCCGGAGGCAAATAGCACTCTTCTTCTAGAGGGTCTGCAATAAGGGCTATGATTTCTGCATCAACAGCTGTTACAATCAGTGCGCTATAATAATTTCTATTTTCTAGGTACTCACCAGGTGTATCTATAGCATTATCATAGAGTTCAATAGCTTGAGTTTTTTTATATTTTATCTCTAATTCATTTAATTTCTGACACAGAGTGGTCTTGCCACTTCCAGTCTTTCCAATAAATATCACTCTACTCATCTCATCAAGTCCTCGTAAGCGCTGTCGGTGTAAAATGCAAAGTATTTTCAAGTACACTAACAACCTCTTTGATAGCAGCTTCCACAGAACTCACATCACCAGTAATGACTAACGCCCCACTGAATCTATCAATAAATCCTAAAGATACATCCGAAGCCTTAGTCGCTACATCTGCTGCAATGATAGCCCCCTCACTAGGTGTGATGGTGAGTATACCTATAGCACTTACCTTCTCTGCTACAAGCCCTAGTTTCCTATAGATATCAGCTGTAGGATTTGCTATCACATGGGCAAGAGTAACTTGCTTTCCAGGTACAAACTCCTGTATAATCCTTTGTTTGTCTTCTAACTCCATTTATCTTTCGCCTCCAGACACAAGATTTGCAAACTAATTAATCTTGCATAAAATTTCAAGCACATCACCGATAACAGCTACTCGTGGATTAGTTAAAATACACGCATCTACCAATGCACCGGCAGCAATATCTCCTTTGAATTTAGCAAAGTCCTCACTGCTTACTTTGCAATCACGTAAATTCATAGGCATACGCATTTCTTTTTGCATACTTATAATTTCATTAATAAAGTTCCTAACAATCATTCTTGTATTGCTACCTTGTATGCCTACTAATTTAGCCAAATTAGCATATTTCTTTGCTGCAATCGTATAGCTAGATGGACTGTATCCCTCTATATGCGCATTGAATGCAATAACATAAGGTAGTAACAACGCATTGGTTCTACCATGAGGGATGTGAAGCTTTCCTCCAATGTTATGAGCAATTGCATGATTGATACCTAATGAAGCTTGGTTAAAAGCAAGTCCTGCAAGGCAAGAAGCATTGTGCATCTTTTCTTTCGCTTCCATATCTTCTTGACTCTGATAGGATCTAATAAGGTATTCAAAGACTAACTCTACGGCTTTTTCAGCTAAAGCATCTGAAAAATCTGTAGCTGACGTAGACACATAAGCCTCTACAGCATGTGTTAGTACATCCATCCCTGTATCCGCTACAATGCCACTTGGCACACTTTTCACAAGTTCAGGCTCTAAGATTGCTACATCCGGAAGTAATTCATCTGACACAAGAGGATATTTTACTCCTTTTTCTTTGTCTGTGATAACAGCAAAAGAAGTTACCTCAGACCCTGTCCCACTTGTAGTTGGAATCGCTATAAATTCCATGTCATGAAGATTGCCTATCTTCTTAGAGAAATCCATAATGGCTTTAGCCGCATCAATAGAAGAACCTCCGCCAAGGGCAATCATCACATCTGGCGCAAACCTAGTCACCTCTTCCACACCTTTTACGATAAGATCCATGGGAGGGTCTGGTACCACCTCACTAAAGATTTGATAACTTGTGCCACTTAATTGGTCTGTTACCTTATTAATCATGCCAGATTTCATCATAAAGGGATCTGTTACAATAAATACTTTTTTGCCTTTGCTTTTTGCTACATAGTCTAGAGCGCCTGGTCCAAATTTGATTTTTGTTTTAATTTCAAAAGTATTCATCTGCATCCTCTCTATCCATAAAAATTTGAAGTTTTACAGACTTATGCTATGGAGATTATTTCATGTTTATACATTTTTTAAAGATTAATAAATATATGCCAAAAAAAGGGCATCATTCACGTATCTACACACGTGAATGACGCCCCCTCCTTTATAACCTTCTTGATTGTCTGATAGATCATTTTTCTTGTATTTTCATAAGTATTAATTACAGTTATAGTTATCCTTTTCACAGATATCTTTTATTGTTTCTAATTTTGAATTCAGTATTAATTCAAGCTGTCTTACATTAGAAAGTGTTTCATTAATGGATTTATTGACTGCTAGTAAATCACATATATTATTAGAAATACATACTGCCTTTTGAATTTTTTCCCCTTCAGCATTAAGAATATGCGCAAGTGACGCTTCAACCAAGGCAACTGATTCTATAAGATCTGAGCAATTTTTTGAACAACTTTTTTTTTCTTCCTCAACCTCACAGCAATAAGCTACCTCATACTGAATAAGATACATGCAGCATTGGCTATTAAATGCTAATGCATAAATATAATAAGAACAACATTTTTTATAACTAGTCATTCTTATTACCATATCTTGAATACAATATCCGTTAGGTATATTACACTTTAATAGTATACAATTATCTTGAGAATATAAATCCAATGATTGTTCTGATAGATTACTAGATACACATAAATAATCAGTTTCTATAGTAACTATACTATTTGGTATGAATTGATAGAACTGATTTTTTATATAAATTTCATTCTCTTTATTTTTATCTACCTGAATAATACAATAGCCCAAGGTAATAAGTAATTTATCCTCATAATAATCATAATCAATCTGATTAATTCTCCCGCACTTTTCGTCTAGATAAATAATTTTTTTTTCTTCAAAACTTTTATTTAACTCATATATGTAATTATCCTTACAGCCCCAAAAGCAACATTCTTTTGAGTCATAACATATACTACTATACGCTCTTGTAATTTTTATAGTTACTTCCTTCTCTAAACATAAATTATAGACATGAACTTCTAAGATATCAGATGCTAAAAAATAAAAATAGCAATTATCATAAGCTATGCTTTTATATTCACTATTTGCTTCTTGTATGGGGTAGGCGCCTAGAATATCACATTTAATTTTCTCCATTTTCTGAGCCTCCTCTCGTTATATTTTAATTTCATAGAAGTTCTATGCTTCGACTAGTTACGTTGATAGAGTTACCATTATTCTATGTGTTATTACTTCGTTTTATGAGTACTCTCTTCTTCTACACTTTATATTTATCTAAATTTTATCATTTTTTTATTTTAAAATTAATTCACTATATTATTAAGATTTTATGTATCACTTGTAAATTGTCTTTCATATAATACACTAGATAGTTTTTTATACAGACTTATCTAACTCGCTAAAGTCTATATTCTATTTATAAGGAGTTGATTATTTTATGGGAATGCCAGTTATAACGCCAAGTACCGTTACTAGATGTGAAGCTATTACAGATATTATCGAATCTGTAGCTTTAGAACAAGCTGCTCTCGCTCATATTTTAAATGCTGAAGGTGAAAAGATTCAAGCAATCGTTAAACTACCTAATGCAAAACCTGAAGAAATGCTTAAAATCAATAACTCTGTACGATCTATGGTTAAATCTATTACAATGCTTGAAATGATTCTACAATCCAAACTTGAAATCTTTGACGATTGCTTATGTGCTTGTCCTACTGTACCTAAACCATAATACCTTATTACTTAATTTAAATTATGATATAAGCAAGTATCCCATACCTCCTAAGTATATCTTAGGTAGGAATAGGATACTTTTTTTATACTTATGTTGTTCTTTTCTACCTATAAAAGTACATAAGTTGCTATAACCTTATGCTTTATCCTATAATGCAACTTTTATAATGCAACATTTGTAACTCATTATCATAAAATATATTAATATCTATTTATTTTATTTTTCTTTATATTGATAAAATCAAGGAGGTTTACTAATATGCCAATCATAACATGCCCTGCAAACGGTCTAGAACATTGGGGACCTATCAATCAGCCTATTACTTCAACTATAGATCCATCCCCTAATGTATCAAAACCTGATACAACCACATCCTTTGCAGTTTCTGTAGCACCTCAACATGGATCTATCATACTAACTCCAGTAGGAACTAAAACAACATGGACCTATACACCTTCTACTGGATTTACAGGATATGATTTCTTTTCACTTTCTGCAACCACTGATGTAACTCACCAAAAATGTACTACGACATTAAATGTCTATGTAGTCGACCCAGAAGTAACCATTCTAAAAAGTGTTCATGAATCCTATGTCACACCTGGAGATCAGCTCACCTATACACTCGTTGTAACCAATGCCAGCTCTTTAGGAACAGATGCCGGCACTATGCCAGCCACAGTATTTATACAAGATACATTGCCAGCAAATACTACACTCGTTCCTCATACCACTTTTATTGATGATAAATTAACTAATGATATTTCAAGTGGGTTAACCATCCCCAATATACAAATAGGAGAATCTTCCACTATACATTTTATAGCAAAAGCATCTTCAGATATATCATCATCTATGCTTTTAACCAATACCGCAGAGGCTACCCTTACACTCAATCCAAATACAGCTGATTCCTTCAGCAAAAAAACTACATCCAATGAAGTGACCACCCCTGTTTTCCTCTTAGACCTTGCGCTAACCTCAAAAGTATCTCAAGTATTTCCAAATGGTACTATCGAATATACCCTTACCTATACAAATCAAACAAACCAGACACTAACCTCTGCCCTGATTAAAAACAGTATACCCGCTCAGACAACCCTAGTTGCCAATTCTACATTCATCAACACCAAACTAGACACTACTGCAAACATTGCTAATGGGATTCAGGTAGGTCCTCTAGCAGCAGATGAATCAGTTATTATTTTATTTAGTATTGCTGTTAATACAGATGCAGCTCCTGATAGTATTATCCTCAATCAAGCTTCTCTCACATTTTCTCTTCTATCTAATGATCAAACCATAACAGGCACTACCCTAAGCAATGAGTATCCTATTACTATTAAGTGTTCTGGTACAACAATTAATGCCTTCAACCAGTATCTCTATGTAGGTGATCTATTTAATCCACTATACGGTGTTACTGCCATTAGTTGTGATGGTACAGATGTTACTGCTCAACTAAGCGTAGAGGGTACTGTCAATACAAACGAACCTGGAGTCTATCCAATCACTTATAGTATTACAAATGCTGATGGTAGTCTTACCGCTCAAACTATAACCGTTACCGTATCTCCAATCAATCCACATCAACAAGCTATTACAGACATTATTGAGTCCGTTGCATTAGAACAAGCTGCACTTTCTCATATACTCAATGCAGAAGGTGAAAAACTCCAAGCACTCGTTGCACACGCTGCAACTTCCGAAGAGCTCCTTACTGTTAATACTTCTGTTAATCAATTGGTAAATGCCCTATCTAAACTAGAAATTGTTCTACTCACTAAGTTGGATACTGTAACCTGTAATCCATGCAACGATCCTTCTCACCTCTACTAAATTAAAAATACAAAAACCTCCTAAAAATTATAATTATAATTTTTAGGAGGTTTTTTATGTTCTCGTTTGAGAGATTAAATCTTTATTTTTTACTTGATCTTTTTCTATCGCCTTCTTTAAGAAGTCTCTTACGTAGTCTAATCGCAGCTGGTGTGATTTCTACTAACTCATCATCTTCGATGAATTCTAAAGCTTCTTCAAGAGTAAATACTCTTGGAGGAGATAATCTTACTGCATCATCTGCTCCTGATGAACGTGTGTTAGTAAGTTTTTTAGTTTTACATGGGTTAACTGTCATATCCTCTTTACGAGAGTTTTGACCAATAACCATACCTTCGTATACATCAATTGCTGGAGCTACAAATAATGTTGCTCTTTCTTCTAATGCGCTAAGGGCGTAAGCTACTGTGATGCCTTGCTCCATAGCTACTAATGCACCATTTGCTCTTCTTGGAAGTTCACCAACATAGTCCGTGAATCCTTCAATACGTCTAACCATTGTTGCTTCACCACGTGAATCAGTGATAAGCTCACTTCTAAATCCAAGAAGTGCACGTGTTGGGCAAAGATATTCAACTCTCATGTAACCATTTTCTGGTTCCATACTTATCATTGTTGCTTTACGCATATTAAGTTTGCTGATCGCTGTACCTGAGTATTCGTCTGGAAGAGTAATGATAACTCTCTCAACTGGCTCTACAAGCTTGCCTTCTTCATTTCTGTGCATGATAACTTCTGGTTTTGAAACCCCAAGCTCATACCCTTCTCTTCTCATGTTCTCGATAAGAATAGATAAGTGAAGTTCTCCTCTACCAGATACTCTGTATCCGTCTGTTGTATCCATAGCTTCTACTTGAAGACCTACGTTTACCTCGAGCTCTTTTTCTAATCTATCTTTAATATGTCTTGTTGTTACATATTTACCACTAAGGCCTGCGAATGGTGAATCATTTACTAAGAAGTTCATTGTAAGTGTTGGTGGTTCAATGTGGATTGGCTCCATAGGTTCTACTTTACCAACTTCTCCAATTGTTTCTCCGATAGAAATATCAGGGATACCAGCAATAACTACGATATCTCCACTTCCAGCTTCTGTTTGAGGTACTTGAACTAGACCTTCATAACCCATCATCTTAGTGATCTTACCAAGTCTTAAGTTTCCTTCATTATCAGCGATTTGAACTTGTTGTCCATCTCTAATAACACCTTTATATACACGGCCAATTCCAAGACGACCAATAAATGAATCGTATGCTAAGGCACTTACTTGCATTTGAAGTGGTGCTTCATCTTGTTTTGGATATTCTCCAACTTGTTTAATAATTGTTTCTAAAAGAGGTACAACATTATCTGATGGCTGATCAAGTTCATATTGCATGATACCTTGCTTACCAATTCCGTAAAGGATTGGGAAATCAAGTTGCTCATCATTTGCTTCTAAATCTGCAAATAAGTCAAATGTCATATCTACTACTTCTTCTGCTCTATGGTTAGGTTTGTCAATTTTGTTGATAACAAGAATTGGCTTAAGACCTAATTCTAAAGATTTTTGAAGTACGAAGCGTGTTTGTGGCATAGGCCCTTCAATTGAGTCTACAAGAAGGATAACTGTATCTACTGTACGGATAACCCTTTCTACTTCTGAAGAGAAGTCACTATGTCCTGGTGTATCTACGATATTAATTTTGTAATCTTTATATCTAATGGAACAGTTTTTTGAATAAATAGTAATTCCACGTTCTCTCTCGATAGAGTTACTATCCATTACACAATCTACTTTTTCTTGGTTCTCTCTAAATACACCACTTTGGTTTAAGAAAGCATCTACAAGTGTAGATTTACCCGCATCTACGTGGGCGATAACTGCTATATTTATAATTTTCATATTTGCCATGTTTTCATTTCCTCATTTCATTTGAGTTTCACAATTGTATATTGTATCATCTTCTGGCATTTTTCTCAACATGTAAGTTCTGCCTATATTTATTATTATTTGAAAATTTATTTGTGGTTTTTGACTATAAACGTTGATATAATTGCTTTTCTTTCCATCTCATCATAAAATCTTTTGTTATAAAATATATATTATTAATATGGAAAGTTATATAAAGGAGTGTATAATATGAAAACTGTACTGATTAATGGGGGACTTGGTAATCAGGTCTTCCAGTATATATTTGGCCGCACCATCGAACTTGTCACAGGCGAAAAAGTAGTTTTTGACGATGCTTACTTTTTTTCTCCTATGCATCACACTCATTCTAATGGTACCTCTGCACAAAGGCTACGTCTACATGAAACTTTTGGTATAGACATTTCTTTACTCAGTCAAACCCTAGATAACACCGCTTGGCAAGAAGCTCTGACTCTTGCCTTTCATCCTCAAGATGGCAAACCTCACTCTATTCCTGAATTTTTGCGTACCAACTATCCAGCTCTTTCCTTTGTTGCTGAGACTTCAGACTTTGTTTTTGATGGTCCTGTCCTTTCTACACCTACTTGTGTCTATAATCCAGCAGTTTATAAAGTACCTACCCCCACCTATTATCATGGGTACTGGATCAATAAAGGATGGCTTAGTAGCTACAAAGATATCTTACTTAAAGAACTAACTTTTAGGCCTATTACTGAACCACATAACCTTGCCTATGCACAGCAAATTGATGAAACCAATTCTGTTGCTCTTCATATCAGAAAATTCAGCCTAGAAGGGTATAACGTGGACCTTTCTCCTGAATTTTATCGTCAATCCATCCTTTCATTTACCTCTTTGCTTCAAGAACCTACTTTTTTCATTTTCTCTGACTCTCTTGACTACTGCAAATCTTCCTATAAGGAACTTGGTTTAGACCTAGCTGGTGATCGTATTATCTTTGTAGAAGGCAATGAGAGCGATGTCCTTAACTACCGAGATATGCAGCTTATGAGCTTATGTAAGCATATGATTATTGCTAATAGTAGCTTCTCTTACTTAGCAGCTTTACTCAATCCTCATCAAGATAAACTCGTAGCCAATCCTACCAATAGGGAAATCTAACAAAGAGGTAAGGACTCAGTCTATACCTGAGTCCTTACCTCTTTTATTTTATTTTGTTTGATTTTATTTAATAAATTTCAGCATCCCATACTTCTACATGGTTATCTCCAAAGACCTGCTCTAATACCTCTTTGAGCTTCGCCCTACTGACCCCTTCTCTTAGGATAATCTGCAAAAATCCTCCACCGCCTGCTCCGCAAATCATCAGCCCCTCAGCATAAGGCTTACACACTTCTATAATAGCATCAATATAACTATTAGTACTGCCTGCATCTAATTTTCTAATTAACTCAAGATGGGTATTTAATAACTGACAAAAATGATTGATGTTTTCTTTTTCTAATTCATACTTCATCATAATAGCTAGTTTTTGTATTTCATTTAGAATCTCTATTTTATCAGGATGGCTCAAAATATATTCGCCCATAATCTCTCTTAAAATCCCTTTTGCTAACCTACGTTGCCCTGTATAAACTAATACCAATCGTTTATTTAATGCTTGCCTCATCGTATCACTAAGCTCTAGAGACGTTACTTCTAATAGCTGTAGTAGACCTTTTTGAGATCTAACTAACTTTATACCAGGTATCAACCCGCCTACTTGATCTTGCCAACCTCCTCCTGTTGTCATCAGCTGCTCGGTGCAAAGTACTTCATCAAAAAGCTGGTTGTTTTCATAAGGTATGTCAAAAAGTGCTTTAAGCGCCTTGATTACTGTTCCTGCCAGTATACTACTTGAGCCTAAACCTGACCCTTTGGGAATATCTACCCTAGTCCTTAACTCTATTCCGCATCCTACCTTATTTAAAACTTTATCTAGCTCCCCTTCCTTCCCTTGTAAAGGCAAAATACCTACAACTACTAGTGCCGCCTTGTGAAGGGCAAAAGGGTCCGTTGGATCACAATACTGCCCCATTTCCTTTAAGTTATGATAAGTTTTTTGCATACCAAGATCATAGCTGACTAACCTTATAACAGACTCTTTTAACTTTTTTGCCTCTACCTGTATAGGTAAAGCGCCATTTAGCTTAATGGCTGCATTAAGTACTGTTCCTCCATTTTCTATACTATACGGGGGCGTATCTGACCATCCTCCTCCGAAGTTAATTCTAGCTGGACTATACACTTTTACACTTTGGAGGCCATCCTTTTTGATTTGCCCATTCCAGTCTCTTGGTAACTGTCCTAGTGTACTTTTTTCTATCATTAGAGCCAAGGTTTCGTACGCTTTATTTTCTATTTCTCTAAAATTAAGTCCTATTTTTTTCTGAACTTCTGCTACGTAGCGATAAAGTCTTAACTGGCTAAGGCCAACTGCTTCTTGCTCACAATAAGCTAAAGCTAATGGCAACCGCCTAGCTATCCCTTTTTTATCTTTTCCAAGTAAAGGATAGATTGTTTCTACCCACTCTTTAGCTACTGCTTGAGACATAAATTCTCTTGTACGAATCCTATCTTCAGTGGCTTCTTGGGTCTTCAAAATACACTTTAGGTCTGCTATTTCATAACTTGTTTTAAGAGAATACCGTTTAAGGCTTAACCATTTTTTGATTTCTTCTTCTCTTGCTAGGTGAATACGACTTAGCCACAAAGCACTCTCTAAACTTTCCTCTATAGAAGACATCATAGGATAAAGAGGCACTTCCCACAAATTTTCTATAGGCTCTTCTAAGTAATTGCTAAGTTCTCGTAGTGGTCTATTAAGAAATGTCCCCTCATTCACTTCCCTCTTAGGATCATCTAACACGCCATAGACTCTTGTAATATACCCTGTATTGCCCTTACCCTCTTCAACAGGTAAGGTATGTAAAACAAGATGATCTCCAAGCGTAACGGGTATAGCAGCTATGACATTAGATAAAATGCAACCCTTACCAATTACTACCTCTCCTTCTAACTGACTATCTTCAATAAAAGAGCCTTCTCCAACTTGTGTATGTTCTCCTATATAACTATTTACCAAGCTAATCTCATCACGTTCACCTAATCTATCATCTACCGAAATAACTTTTTCAGACCAATCCATAAAATGATAGACTGAGTGAATGGTACTCATCAGCTCTCTTAGCTCCTGGCTTGTGCCAAAATGTACAAATCTAGCAGGTGATAAAGACTGTACATGCATAGGCACTTCACAAAAAGTCTCCCATATTTGTCTTCTCACCTCTAGCAGTTCTTGAGAGTACTCACCTTCTGACGCCTCCATTAAATAATCTTCTAAAGTACTTTCCTTAGTAAAAGGTATTAGAAAATCCCCATAAAAGTTAAGCCTAAGTTTTTCATTGATAAAGGTTTCATATTTGGCCCTATCTAGCTTTTGATTGGTCATAATAAGTCCTAGTAGTTTACTAGCTACCTCTGCTTCTAACCATATAAGCCCTGTATCTATATTTACCAGCCCCGTAGGCCCCACCGCTCCCGCTTCTTCTAACTTATCTAAAGGAAGTTTATGCAAAAACTTTTTGACCCTGCCTTCCTTATCCATTTGATAAACACCATGCCTAGTGCCGACATCTCCCTCTTCTTGAATAGCTATGCCTACTACACCTTTTCTAGTAAAATCCATCTGATTGGTATTGCAAATCAAAAGTACATCACCTGAGGCAATCAATATCCCTTCTGACATTCTAGAAGGTACTCCGCTTAAAGCAATGACAAACTCATCAAAGAGTGTCGCGTACCTACCATCTGGCAATTCCCTAGGGACTCTAGAAAAAAGTTTTCCAAAAGCAGAGTACTGTGGTATCCGTTTGCTATCACCTCCAGAGTGGATAAGGAGAATTTTTTGTCCTTTAAAAGGATTCTCACCCGTTAATCCATACTGCTTAGTCACTTCATAGAGTGCATTTAAAGTAGCCCCTCCACTACCCACTCTTTTCCCCAAAGGGTCAGCTACTACAATATACTGAGTATCTCTTGAAAGGTATCCTTTATCTAGTCTCTCTTCGATTTGCATTCTATAGGCTCTTGCCTGACTATTACTCGTAGCTGTAATGATAAAAAAATCCCATTTGGCCACTTCTTTGTTGGATTCTAATGACGTCTTATAAGTTTCCCAACCATCTATATAACTTTGCTTTAAATAAGTATTTTTAATATGATTATTCATGCTCATGCCCCCTTACTTTAATTATCTTTCCTTCTTTATTTATTTCTCCTCTAAAGGTTTGATAATCATATGCCTTTGCAGTTCCTCTCTATCTATAAGTGGGTCTTGATCCTCTATAGGTCTACCCATAGAGAGCTTAGGAATGACATAAGTGATTGGTTTTAAGTCAATTTCAAATAAATACGCCTGAGATTCTAGTAATAAACTTTCTATCTCTGCTACTTCTTCATAAGAAGTGATAGGCTTAGATGTAATACCATAAGCCTCTCCTATCTTTACAAAATCAGGTGTAGTATATCCCCTCATCGTTCCGTAGTAATTAGACTCAAAATACATCTCTTGAAAATGCCTAATCATCCCTAGCGCCTTGTTGTTGATAATCAGTAATTTAATAGGTAACTTCTCCCTTATAATGGTCTGTAACTCTTGAATATTCATTTGCACTCCGCCATCTCCTGCTATAGCTATCACACAAGCTTCAGGCTCCGCCTTACAGGCCCCTATAGCAGTAGGTAGTGCAAATCCCATAGCTCCCATACCACCTGATGTCAAGAATCTCTGACCTTCTTTAATACAAAAGGACTGGGCTGCCCACATCTGATTTTGCCCTACATCTGTACAGATAATCCCTGTGCTACTCATACCTTCACTTATCATTTTCATAAGTTTGTTGGGATCTATAGTATTAAGCTCCTGTTGTGTGGGGTAGGAAGGATAAGCCCTTTTATAAGTATCAATTTTTTTTAACCACAAAGAAAAATCCCATTTAAAAGAGTCCTTCTCTAAAGTATGATTCATTATTTCTAAAAAACAACCTAACTCACACTTTAAAACTTTCTCTGCCTTAATGGTTCTACCTAGTTCATTTTCGTCTATATCTATATGGATAATCTTGGCCTCTCTTGCAAAAGTCTCAGGATTTGGACTTGTTTGCCTAGAACTTAGCCTTGAGCCCAACACTAAAACAAGGTCTGCATTAGCAACTGCTAAGTTAGCATACCGATTCCCATAAGCTCCAATGAACCCAGTAAATTCTTCCTTACTATGGTCTATACTATCAAGTCCCATAAGCGTTGTCACAACAGGTATATGGGTTTGTTCTATCCATTTACTAAGCTTTTTTTCCGCTTTAGCAAGCCTTATCCCTCCACCTACTAGAGCTACAGGCCTTTTACTTACTTTTAAATCACCTATGATATCCTTTATAGCTTCTTGAATTACCTGAGACTCTACCTGATTTTGTCCGTCTTTACTAGAGCCTTCTACCTCATAATAACTGATTAGACTTTTCTCATTGATTTCTGCTCTTTGAATATCCATAGGAATATCTATAAGTACTGGTCCTGGTCTACCAGACCTAGCTATAAATACGGCTTTTTCTAAAGTATATCTAATGCGCTCAGGATCAGTTACCCTCTTGGCAAACTTCACAATAGGCTTTACTACACTTACGATATCCGTTTCCTGAAAGCCTGCTTGCCTTACCTCTTCTGATTTTTTATATTCATATGTATTGACCTGTCCTGTGAGATAAAGGCATGGTATGGAATCAAAAAACGCACTACCTATCCCTGTTAGGAGATTAGTCGCTCCAGGCCCACTAGTTGCTATAGCCACACCTATATCCCCTTTTATCCTTGCATAACCTTCTGCTGCAAAAGCTGCACCTTGCTCGTGATACATAGAAAAAAACTCTATCCCCTCTACTCTATCTAGACTATCTACCAAATGCGTAATCGCACCACCCTGATAACCAAAAACTGTATCTACGCCTTCTTCCTTCAAAAATGAAATGACATAATTAGAAAGCTTCATCCTTCCTCCCCCTTTGCCACATGATTTGTCTCTCTATCCCCTCTTGTAAATCCATCCACTTAAATCCTTTTAATTCTCTTAACAACCGCTGATTACTTCCTGTATAAGCCTTGCTCTTTCCAGAAATCTCACACCTTATACCTTTTCCAGCCATTTTATCATTGATAAAATTTGCGATTTCACTTAGGTTAATGCCTATTCCCCTACACACATTGTAGTCATGATATTTGGGATCATTATTAATAAACCAATTAACTACCTTGATTAAATCTGATATATACATATAATCAAACAAACAATCCTGTCTCATCGTGATAGGCTCCTCCAAAAGACAACATCCGATACCATGAGTAATAAATCTTGTTTCATGTTCATACGGTCCAAAACAGGCAAAAAGCCTCAGATTATAGATATTTTCTGATTGGCTCGCTAGTGTATTTATGATATATTTAGCCAATCCATATTCATCTTCTGGTATATGTACGCCTATATTCTCTTCTGTCACATACTCTAAATCTCTCCTCTTATCATATTCTGCTCCTGATCCAAAATAGATAAGCTTTCCATATAAGGACCTATTCCTATAGAAATTCATAAAGAGCCTTAAGCTTTCTTCTAACACATTGGTGCTACTATCTACTTTATTTCTTACAGGGCCCGCACCATGGATGACAACATCAAACCTTTCCTTCTCAAGATAACGAGATACAGCCTCTTCATCCTTAAGATTTAAGTCTTCTCTTCTTGGTGCTTCTACTTCATATTTTCTCTTTAAATCCATAAGCAGATTTTGTCCTAT
>JAVVPO010000006.1:58946-66054 GCA_036655715.1 Cellulosilyticaceae bacterium
TTGGTGCTTCTACTTCATATTTTCTCTTTAAATCCATAAGCAGATTTTGTCCTATAAACCCTGTTCCTCCTGTCACCAATATCTTTGTCATATTACATCTCCTCTTGTGAGGGTATACCAGGCTCCAAGATTCTTTAGATTAGGATATTTATTAGTTAGCTCCTCTTTTAAGTCACTTCTACCTAGAGTAAAAGCAAAGATACCATTTTCTTTTAAAAAGTTCCTCATTATTTGTTCTATCATATGGCAAGGATTCTCATACTCCTTAAGTTTTGATTCGAAAAGTATATAATCAAATTGTTTCCCTTCTAAAACCTGTGGCAATTCCTTCATATGTTCTACGTACTTAGCTTCATCTGAAACACCTTCTAAGTCTAAAATATAGCTAAAATCATCTGTTACATTATACAAAGTTACATCTGTATTATGCGTAAGTTCCTTGATATACTCTTTGATTTTGAGTGGATTACTTCCTATACCGCAGTTGATTCCCAAAAGATCTATGTGCCCTTCTAGATTACAAGGTAATAAAATAAGTGGTTCAAATCCCCAACAAAACCCAGTTCCCCAAGGGTCTATCCCGCATTCTTCTTGAAATCTTTTTCTACCTGTTCGGTAAAAATCATCAGCTCCTCCACTCTTTTTAGCAATCTCCTCCTTTAGTGTCTGACTACCAAAGTGATAACAATAAGCATCTTTAGCAAGCATCATTTTGTAGCCTTTTCTCCTGAGTGCCAAAGAAGTCTTATCATCAGGAAAAGAAAATCCTAACCAATTATCAAAGTAACTTGTATGGCTTAAAACATCCCAAACGTCTTTACTCATTGCAATAGGATCACATAGTCTAGCTCTTTGTTCCCACCGATAAGGGTCTTGCACATTGTTTTGACTAGCAAAGTTGTACATCTCTTCTAGCGTCTTATATTCTGTGCTAATAGACTGTAAGTTACTAATATTAGGAGTAGTAGGTACCACCCACTGAATCTTTTCATCCGATTTCATACAAGCTAGCATATTAGCAATGGCATTTTCTGTGACTAGCACATCATTGCTAATAATTAGCTGATATTTTCCCTCTACAATACGATGAACCGCATGCATTCCACCTCCATTTTTATACAAATCTAGTTGTTTGGTAGGTGCTATACTCTCAAAATACTCTTTTGTCCCATCTGTACTACCATGGTTAAGGAGAATGAGTTCATAACTTAAATCTTTTGGTACATAGCTAAGTAGGCTCTCCACACAGCACTTTGTCATTTCTAATTTATTGTAAGCTACCACAATGATAGATAGCTCATAAGTGTATACCCCTGTTTCTCTTGCTATTTTTAAGTATTTATTGCTATACAGTTTGGGTTTTTCAGTAATCAGATAATGCCTTGTTTTTTCCTTATCTCCTACCACGCATCCTTTAAAATAAAAATGAGTGTAAAGCTCTTCTACTAGAGGTATCACTTCAAACTCTATCTTAGCTAAGGTTTTGGGTGACCTCGCTAAGGCAAGTCTAAGAACACACCTTAAGCTCTCTACAATGCACTCACATATAGTTGCTGCTTCTAACTCAGGTTCTTCCTCTTTAAGCCTTACAAATTCCTCATATACCTCTACTAATTCTCCTAGTAGCTGCATGCCTTCCTGATCAAATGTCTGATAGTCTTCTCCTTTTATAAGTCTTATGAGTATTTCTGAAACTTCATGGTATTCCTCTATTTGTCCTAGTATTCTCTTTGCTTGCTCTAAATCCTTAATCATCCCCTACCTCCTAAAGATTTATTCTTCAAATTCCTCTATCTGTTCTAGACATAATTTATAAGGGTCTTTTCTTCTAAAATCTTGATACCACTTCACTGTATAAAAAACAGCTTCTTCTACAGGCCAAGTTGGCGTCCAACCTAGGCGAAATAAAGCTTTGCTTCTATCTAGGTTAAGTAACCCAGCTTCATGAGGCATATCTTCTATAACATCATTTATCACCCTTCCTTTTCCATAGTACTTAACGACTAACTTCGCCACCTCTCGCACTGGCACGACGGACTCTAATGCAGGACCAAAATTCCAGCTTTCACTATACTCAGTTGGTTCTTGTAACATCTTTTTACCTAATAGTAAATATCCACTTAAAGGCTCCAAAACATGTTGCCAAGGCCTAATGGCTTTAGGACTTCTTATATGAATATCCTCATATTTCTGAAGAGCTCTTATACAATCAGGTATAATCCTATCCTTTGCCCAATCTCCCCCGCCTATGACATTACCAGCTCTCACAGAAGCAATAGCCTTACCATGCACCTCATAGTTTGCTGGATTAAAAAAAGACCTTCTAAAAGACTGTATAGCTATTTCTGCTGCTGCTTTAGATGAACTATAAGGATCATAGCCACCTAGTGCATCTTCTTCTTTATAGCCACCTAATTGATCTTTATTTTCATAACACTTATCCGTAGTAACCATTATAGCCACCTTCACACTTGGTGAGTTTCTCACACATTCAAGTACATTAATAGTACCCATTACATTGGTTTCATAAGTTGCTATAGGCTCTATATAAGACTGTCTTACCAGTGCCTGCGCTGCTAAATGAAACACCACTTCTGGTTTATACATTTCAAATACCTTCTGTAATTTTTCTTTGTCTCTTATATCTCCTCTGATATCTACCATCTTATTTTCTAGCTTACTAACTACAAAATTATCCTCTTCCGTATACGGGTCTAATCCATAGCCTACTACACTTGCCCCTAACCTTTTTAGCCATATACTTAGCCAAGAACCTTTAAACCCTGTATGGCCTGTTACAAGTACACATTTACCTGCATAAGCCTGCTTTAGCTCTTGCAATTGTTTCATTTCTCCCACACCTTCCAAAAAGCTTCATTATTTGTCTTATCAGACCTTGCCTCTTCTTTTACAGTATTTCTAATTTTTTCTTATTATATTTTTACTCTACTACTAGCTTATTCAGAAACCTCTCTATATGTGCTAACTTTATAAAGACTTACTTGCTTAATCTACAAAAAAAAAGCCTAGTCATCTGACTCTTTAAAAGAGTTGATTACTAGACCTTTAAAAATAGCTTATAGGCTATTTATTATTCAGCTGGGTTTGGAGCAGCTACTGGACATACATCTGCACAAGCACCACATTCGATACATGCGTCTGCATCTATTATGTATTTCCCATCACCTTCTGTGATACATCCTACTGGACATCCACCTTCACAAGCTGAACAACTAATACAGTCATCATTAATAAAATATGCCATTTCAAATACCTCCATTATTATATTGTTATTACACCTGTAATAACTTATTAAATCAAATTAATCATACTATTTTTACCATAAATCTGTCAAGAAAATAGGAGGAATTCTATAGGCACTTATTTTCAGAGTTTAGCTACTGTAATGACTTTAAGACTTGCCTCACAAATATCTATATAACCATAAGAAAAACTACTATATTGTAAGCTGACATAATCTTGTATAGAAGAGGTTTCTATAATCGCTGAACCCGTCAAAGTTATCTGCTGTTGGTCGTACAAATTCCATTCACTCTGATTTATACTTTCTGGAACTAGTTTATTATTAAACCACAACCCAGCTTTTAGTTGATTTTCTCCCTTATAAAGCTGAACTGCCATACTCCAGCTCATATAATAGACATAGTTTGGATATAACTCTATTTTATCACTATTCACTGTCAAAGGTTTAAATCCTGTTAAACTTCCTATAAAAGGTATACTTCCTTTAATGGTACATTCTATACGTTTTGCTAAGACAAATTGTCCATAAATCTCAGTATTACATTCACACTTACCAGCAGGTCCTGTGGCTCCTATAGATCCAGGTATGCCTTGTGCTCCAGAAGGCCCTGTTGCTCCTTGTACACCCTGTAATCCCCTAGGACCAACTAGCCCTTGTAGTCCTCTAGGTCCCTTCGAACCTGTAGCACCTCTTTCTCCTTGCACACCTTGTAGACCTTCCACACCCTGTGGGCCTCTTTGGCCTTGTGGCCCCACCAGCCCTCTTTGACCTTGTAGCCCTGGTAAACCTTGTGGTCCCATTGGACCTTCTGGTCCAACTAATCCTTGTGCTCCAACGGCTCCAACAGGTCCTGTGGCTCCTGTATTACCTCTTGGTCCTACAGGTCCTTGCAAGCCTTCTGGTCCCATTTCCCCTCTTATTCCCATTGGGCCTTGGGGTCCCGTCACTCCAATCTTGCCAGTCGGTCCTATAGATCCTTCTAACCCCATTGGCCCTTCTGGTCCTGTTACTCCTCTTACACCTTGTAATCCTTGTGGTCCTTCTGGCCCCATTGGCCCTATTGTCCCCATTGGTCCTGTCGCACCTTTACTACCTCTTATGCCTTGTAATCCTTGCATTCCTTCTGGTCCTATTGCTCCTATCGGTCCTATTGGCCCTGTTGCTCCTGTATTGCCTCTTATGCCTTGTAATCCTTGCATTCCTTCTGGTCCTATTGGGCCTATTGGGCCTTGTATCCCTCTAGGTCCTGTCACACCGGTATTGCCTCTTGTGCCTTGTAATCCTTGCATTCCTTCTAGTCCTCTAGGACCTATTAGTCCTTGTGGCCCCATAGGTCCTATTGCTCCTGTCGTTCCTCTTATGCCTTGTAATCCTTGTACTCCCTCTGCCCCTACTAGTCCTCGTGGTCCCACAGGTCCTGTTGCTCCTGTCGTCCCTTTTTCTCCGCTAGCTCCTATCGGCCCTTCAGGACCTATTGCGCCTTGTGGCCCCATAGGTCCTGTCGCCCCTGTCGTTCCTCTTACTCCTTGTGATCCTTGTAAGCCTTGTGCACCTGTCGCACCTTGTATTCCTCTTGGTCCAGTTGGACCAGTACTTCCGACTTGGCCTACTGGTCCAATGGGTCCTATTGCTCCCATAGGTCCTACAGTTCCTGTTGACCCTGTTGCTCCTCTTACACCTTGTAATCCTTGTGGACCTTCTGGCCCTCTTGCACCTTGTATTCCTACTGGTCCTTGTGGTCCTATCTGACCCGTTATACCTCTAGGTCCCATAACTCCTGGTGCTCCATTTATTCCTTGCGCCCCAGCAGACCCTTGTGGCCCCTCAGGTCCTATAGGTCCTGGTGCTCCTCTAGGACCTATTCCTCCTACAGGCCCCATAGGCCCTATTTCCCCTCTAGCTCCTGCTGGTCCTTGTATGCCCTGTAATCCTTCTGGCCCCGTCACACCTCTAGCCCCTGTACTACCAGTTCCTCCCGTTTGCCCTTTTGCGCCCGGTACACCTTGCACTCCTTGGCTACCAGTTGCTCCTGTTGCTCCTGCCGGACAAATAGGGCAGCTAGTTGGTAAGATAACCGTCGTTGCCGCAGAGCTTTCAGCCGTAACCGTTCTAGTATTGCCGCTACTATCTACAAAGCTATAGGACATCTCTCCTACATTGTTTATCATGATATTTCTACTAATATTACTATCTGTTGTCACACCAAATTGAATCTTGATTGTCTGACCAATCAATACTGTGCCTATAGGTATACCTGTTGCTATCTTTGTCTCATCTGCTATAACGTTATTAATAATCAGTGAACCAGGAATAATAGTTACCTCTGATGGCAAAATATCTTTGAATATAGCATTGTTAACTACAGAAGGTCCCGAATTGGTGAAAATCAAAGTATACTCTAAATCACCTCCTGCTAATACAGCTGATAAATTTACACTCTTAGGAAAGTTTGTAACAGGTGTAGGCTCAAGTTCAAAAAGGTTAATCTCATCGATGACGAAATCATTACCTCCAGCTGCTCCTCCTTCACTAAGAAACTCTACGATCAGCTGTGTGTTGTTTTCACTATTAAAAATAGTCCCTACCTGATTCCAAGTTGGTAGTTTAGTGACCTCCAGATCTCCTGTTAAATCCTGTGTAAAAACAGGTGTTCCATCTGTTTTTGTAATACTTACCCTGAGCTTTGGCAGCACTGATCCCACCCGACTATCTATATTACATATCCAAGTAGAAAAAACATAATTGGTATTTGTTTTAAGTATCGTAGTCTCTTTAAAAAAAGATTGCCCAGAATAATCACCATTTACAATCTGCATCCTTCCAGTCTCATCCCCTGTTGAATAATCCGACATATTCCACCAGGTACCAAAATTATGATTGGTAATCGTATTGCTTACAGAATACTCTCCATCTGCAGGTCTTGCCTTTTGATATCTAATATACGTAAAATTAGGTGTTATATTATAGGGTGCTGTATTTGGGCTATCTTGAATAGGCGAGCCATTTGGCAAAGAGCCCCATGATCCATGATCTGCCATCTTAATCAAATTGTTTCCTATCGTCACATAATTATTGAGTTGTAAAGGAAGGAATACAGTCGGTGCATCTAAAAAGATTTGATTGGTAATATCTATGGCAGCAACTTCTATAAATAGGGTATTGGGACTTAAAGAATTGATGCGATTAGCCCCATCTGGCAAATTACTTATGGCACCTGACGGAGGGTCTTTGGGCACAGAAGTGATTTGCTTTGCCTTATTAAAGTCCGCCGGACTTGATACCGCCCCAGCCATCCCCCAAGCTTCTACAATTTGATAGTTACCTGGTGGTACATTCTGTACTACATAATTCCCACTATTATCAGTCATCACCACCACACCTACCGCAGTACTTCCTGTTCCACTTCTTTGAAATGCAATAGGTACACCATGAATTCCTCTATTAACAGGATCATTCATATGGGCACTACCATTTGGATTAAACAACACACTTCCACTTACATTCATAAACTTCACCTCTTCATGCTTCATCAGCTAAAAGACTTATCTATATATTTTATTAAGAGGTCAGCTAGAATATTAATCTATTATGTTGTTCTCATCTACATAATACGAATTTTTGCTTTCTTTTTTTATTTTATACATTAGAGCATCTGCTTTTTCTAATAAGGAAGCATAGTCATCTCCCCTATTAACTTTCACACCACCCATACTTGCACTACCACTAATAGATAGATCATTAACAACACTTCCTTTATTAATCTGCTCTTTAATACGCCTTAATTTAAGGTCTATATCCTCCACATTTTCTGCCCAAATCACAAACTCATCCCCACCAAATCTA
>JAVVPO010000007.1:0-12139 GCA_036655715.1 Cellulosilyticaceae bacterium
GTTATTATCATCAGAAGGTAAATCTGAATTATTGTTGTTATTATCATCAGAAGGTAAATCTGAATCGTTGTTGTTATTATCATCAGAAGGCTGATCTGAATGATTGTTCTCATCATCAGTTTGAGATGAGGATCCGCCGCCCCTATAGGATGATGGGGTATTTGTTTCTAAGGAAGGCGTAATAGTCTCTTTTGTCATTATTGGCGTTGGTAAAGTGATATAAACAGATTGGTTAGTCCATGCTACATCATAGCCTAATAGTTCAGAGAAGAGTCTGATGGGAATATAAGAATGTCCATCAACAATCTCAATGGCTTGATCAGAGAGATAAGGTGTACCATTAAGTAATAGTTTATTCTCATTTGCTTTAATTTTAATATGTACAGGTTCACCAGTTAAGGCATGGGTGCCATTGACTACAACGTAAGGGGATTCCCACTCGATAGCTATATTGAGTGATTCGCTAACTGCTCTAAAAGGAAGCATTACCCGGTCGTTATCTGAGATATAAGTAGAGACATCTGCAGCTGGTACAATAGGTGCTCCGGAAATATGTACTGGGATAGTTGATGCAAAAGTTAATATAGATCCACATAAAAATGTAGAAAGTGTTAAAAGTAAGTGATTATATGATTTAAATTTTTTCATTGTCATACCTCTTTCTAGTATCGTCTGTAATAGCGTAGTTATTATTGCTAAACGAGACAAATATTTCTTGTCTGAAAAGAGTATAACATAAATATTACGCAAATGTTACATAAATATATCAAAAGTATAATGGTAAATAATGGGTAAATAAAAATTTGTTAAGAATAGTATAAAAGTATCCCCTAGATATGTGTTTGATATCTAGGGGATACTTCGTTAGTTTGTAAGGCATTCTCTAATCATCTTATAAAGTTGAATGATTAGTGTAGGCATAAAGGCAAGGACATAAATCCAAGTTACATGCGTTAGACTAAGTGGTGAAATTTCAAAAAGATGAGTAAGTCCTGGAATAAATAGTACACTATTTAGGAAAAATAGACCTAATATAAAAGCACCAACACTATACTTGTTTGAAAATAAACCTAGTTTAAAGATAGAGCTTTTACCCCTAGAGTTAAATCCATGGAATAATCTTGCAAGGCAAAGCGTAGCAAATGCCATGGTACTTGCGAGTGGGCTACCACCAGATGATAATCCTATGTGATAAGCGACAAGTGTGAAAAGTCCTATAATAGAACCTTCTACTAAAATACGTATTAAAAAGTCTTGTGTCAAAATAGATTCTTTTGGATTACGAGGCTTTTCTTGGAGTAAATCTCCGCTTGATGGCTCCATACCAATAGCGATAGCTGGAAGGCTATCTGTGAGTAAATTAATAAAGAGAAGGTGTACCGGTGCAAAAGGTACTGGTAGTGCAAAGAGTGAAGTATAAAGAACTGCTAGTATGCCAGAAGTATTTCCTGATAAAAGAAATTTGATAGCATTTTTAATATTTTTATAGACATTTCTACCGTTAGCAATGGCTTTAACGATAGTTGCAAAATTATCATCTGTTAGGATAATAGCTGCAGCATCTTTTGAAACTTCTGTACCAGTGATTCCCATAGCAATACCGATATCGGCTTTCTTTAATGCGGGAGCATCATTTACCCCATCACCCGTCATGGCTACAATTTGACCTTTGCGTTGCCATGCACCCACAATTCTTATTTTATGCTCGGGAGAAACCCTTGCGTAAACAGCAATATGTTCTAGTTTTTCATCAAGTTCAGAATCGCTCATATTTTCAAGTTCAAGGCCTTCAATGGCATAATCATCTTCGGTTAAGATACCTATTTGTTTAGCAATAGCAGAAGCAGTTATTTTATGGTCTCCTGTAATCATAATAGATTTAATGCCTGCAAGGCGAGCTTCATGTACCGCTGCTTTAGATTCCTCCCTTGGAGGATCTATCATAGAGATTAAACCAAGAAAAGTATAGTTATCCTCATCTTCTAAGGTAAGGTCTTTTTCTGCTGAGAGTTCCTTATAAGCAAAAGCTAATACACGTAAGCCATTTGAAGAAAGGCTAAGATTAGTTGCGATGATATTTTCTTTATCAGCTTCAGTGATAGGAAGAACACCACTCGAGGTTAAAAGGTGCGTACTACGAGTTAAAAGAACATCAAAAGCGCCTTTTGTAAACATAATATATTTTTGGTCAATAAGGTGAAGTGTACTCATTAATTTACGGTCAGAATCAAAAGGAATTTCACTAAGTCTCTCGATTTCACATCTTAAATCTAGTTCATTCATCTTAAGTCTATGTCCTAAATGAGTAAGTGCAAGTTCAGTAGGATCACCGATTTCGTTGCCAAATGTAGCAATAGAGTCATTGGCAAGTAGCGCGTTTTGAAGTAAGTAGCGATGGACTTGCTGAGATAAATCTAGTTTTTCTCCATCTATTAGTGCGTTATCAACATAAACTTTTTGTGTAGTCATCTTATTTTGAGTGAGCGTACCCGTTTTGTCAGAACAAATAATAGAAACAGAGCCTAGACTTTCTACTGCGCGAAGTTCTTTGATGATGGCATGTTCTTTAGCCATTTTTTGAGTACCTAGTGCAAGGACAATAGTAACAATAGAACTTAAGGCTTCTGGAATAGCGGCTACTGCAAGTGCTACTGCAAACATTAATGAATCTAATACAGGCATTTTTCTATAAAGGCTAAGCCCGAAGACAATTACGCAGATGCCGAGTATTATAAAAGCTAACTTCTTGCTAAAATCATCTAGATTAACTTGAAGAGGCGTTTTCTTTTGTTTAGTTTGATTCATAAGATCAGCTATTTTACCAAGTTCTGTATGCATACCAGTAGCTGTAATGACTAAGGTTGCTCGGCCGTAAGTGACTAGAGAACCGGAAAATACCATATTAATCTGATCGCCAAGAGGCACATTTTCTTTTGTAATAATATCAGCTGTTTTATTGACACTTTCAGATTCGCCTGTTAGAGAGCTTTCATTAACTTGTAATGAGAAATTTTCAACAATACGTCCATCAGCAACAACTAAATCACCTGCTTCAAGAAGAACGATATCTCCAGGAACAATTTGGTGAGATGGAAGAGAAAGTGTCTGCCCATCTCTTATGACTTTAGCTGAGGGGGAAGATAAAGCCTTTAAGCTATCTAAGGATTTTTCAGCTTTAAAGTGCTGAACAGTTCCTAAAATGGCATTAAGTAAAATAACGGCAAAGATGACAAGGGTACTTTCAAGATTACCTGATAGCATAGAGATGATAGCAGCTGTAATAAGGATAAGCACTAATAAATCCTTAAATTGTTCAAGAAAAACAATTAAGACACTTTTTTTCTTACCTTCCTGTAAGCTGTTAGGACCATATTGTTCAAGTTGAGCCTTTACCTGAGACTCAGAAAGACCTTTAAGCGTAACTCCAAAACTTTCTAAAACTTTTTTTGTTGAATAGGCAAAAAATTTATCCATAATAGACCTCCTTAAAATATAAAATAAAAAAGACCTTTAATATCACCTCTAGTGTTAACTAGAAATTATATTAAAAGTCTTGTAACCAAAATAATAAGTTGGCATATACTACCAGACTGTAAAGTCGCGATTGTTGATAGTATATTTTAAACTACTCCCCTTTAATAAGGCCTTTATTTAAATGTAATAAAGTCATATTACAACGTAATAAAAATTCTGTCAATACAACTTGAGAATAAATTTTTAGTATAGTTTAAATTATTTTGAATAAAGTAAGGTGTTATAGAGGATTTAAGAAGAAATATTTGTATAATATAGCGTAATAAGTACAAAATAATAGTTAAGAGGTGATAAATATGGATAATCAAAAAAATATAATAAACCAAATGGAAGACAAAGTAGAGAATTTGGCGGATAAAACGTCTGAAGGTGCCAGTAAGCTAGAATCAAAAGTGCTAGAAGCAGGACATCAAATGATTAAAGGAACAGAAAATCTAGTAGATGCGACGTTAAAAGGGCTTCATAATATAGAAAATAAACTTAAACATAACAAATAAGAAATAGAGTGGATGGTAGATGCTATTCACTCTATTTCTTATTTGTTATGTGATGAGAATGGGTGTAAGAAATGATGTTTTTATGATATTATATTTTATAGACGAAACTTCAAGAATATAACAAATTGAAATAGGAGGAGTATATGGATAATTACTTTTATAAATGTGAAAAATGTGGGTATGTACATTTGATTCCAGCTTATTGGATGAATTTTAGCCCAGAAGAAGCGTTAGAACAAGAACATATTGATAGAAGTATCGGGGAGATATGTACAGAAAAATTACTCAGATTTATAGAAGAAAAATGAAATGGTATAGGATAACAATATGATTATTATGAATGGAATAAGAGCATTATTTATATTAAATATGGGGTATTTGTTATGGATAGGGGATAGGACGAATCTAATTGCAGTAACTATGGCATTAGTAGCAAGTTTTTTCCCTTGGATAATGAGGAAGATACTCCGTATCAAAACACCCTTATCATTTGATTTGTTTGGGATACTATTTATACTCTTAAGCCAATGGGCAGGTACTTATCTAAGAGCCTATGATATATTTCCTTGGTGGGATGTGTTCCTGCATGGAATATCCGGGATATTAATAGGCCTGTTTGGCATTATACTTATTGCATGTTTTGATAAAAAGGGCAAGTTATATGAGGAGAAGTCCTACGGGCTCATTAGCCTCATTATATTTCTTACATCATGTAGTAGTGCAACGCTGTGGGAGATTTCAGAGTATTTGGGGGACCTTTATTTAGGGACTAATGCTCAATTAGGAAGTTTGCCAGATACAATGGAAGATATGCTGATCTGTGTGGTGGTAGGCATTGTTTTTGCATTATATCACTATTACATTTTTGCTACTAAGAAAGATACTTATCTATCAAAAGAAATTGAAGCATTTATTAAAGAAAATAAACCAAAAGTTAAAGCTATAGCAAGTTAAGCTAGAAATTTGGAAGATAGAATCAAAGGGGATACACTCTAGTATGTAACTAGAACGTATCCCCTTTCTAATTGTTAAAAAATAAGATGGGCAACTAATGCTATAACTGGTAAAGTGATAAGTGTTCTCTCTAGGAAAATGATAAATAATTCTTTAAGAGATACAGGGATCTTAGAACCGATAAGTAATGCGCCAACTTCTGATAAATAGATAAGTTGTGATACAGATACACAGGCAATAACAAAACGAGTCATATCACTTGCGATATTAGCTGCCATAATAGAAGGGAGTAACATATCTGCAAATCCTGCTACAAGTGTTTGAGAAGCGGCTACAGCTTCTGGAATACCTAGTAGTGAAAGAATAGGCAAAAATGGAAGGCCTAATATCTTAAATAGAGGTGTATACTCTGCAAGAACAAGGGCCATAGTACCTACTGCCATAACAATAGGAATAACTGCAAACCACATGTCTAATACGTTTTTAAAGCCATCAATAAAGACGCTTTTAATAATAGGTTGTCCATGGGCTTTATCCACTGCTTTTTTAAATCCGTAAGTAAAAACATTATAGCCAGCTGGAATCTCTTCTGACTGAGTAGGAGTAGAGCCATCGATTAAGACCTCACGCTTTTTGCGTAGTGGATAAAGCTTTGGTGTGATAATAGCTGCTACAATACTTGCTAGTGTTACTGTTAGGTAGAATGGAATAAACATATGTGATAAACCAACCGTATCAATAATAACTAAGCTAAAAGTAATAGAAACTAATGAGAAAGTTGTTCCGATAACACAAGCTTCTCTTTCTGTGTAACACCCTTCCTCATATTGCTTGCTAGTAAGAAGTACACCGATTGTACCATCTCCAAGCCATGAAGCAATACAGTCTATAGCAGAACGTCCTGGTAGGTTAAAGATAGGACGCATAAATTTAATAAGTAATGACCCTGCAAATTCTAAGAGGCCAAAGTTGAGCAAAAGAGGTAAGAATAACCCTGCAAATAAGAAAACAGAGAATAAGATTGGAAGTAAGCTCTGAAGGACCATACCACCAGTGTTTTCTGACCAAATAGCTTCAGGACCTACTGAGAAGATTGAGCAAACTACGAAAACAGCTGCAAGGACCCTGATGATAGTCCATAAAGGACTTACGTTAAGTAATGTATTTAAAAAGGAATTACTTAATTTGAAATCTGGTTTAGCACGCCCTAAAAGTTTGACAACTAAAGTTGAGAAAGCTGTTATCAAAATAATGCCTAGAACAATATAAGGCAATACGCCACTAAGGGTTGATTGAAGCCAATTTGAAAGCATTGCAATAGGAATGGTAATTTCTCCGTTGTTAGATGTTGGAGTCATGAACAAGAAAACACCTATAGCAGATGGAATTAAAAATTTTAAGATATCTAGTAATGTATATTTATGATTGTTTGTATTGATTTTTTGTGTAGAACTCATATTTTTATCTCTCCTTATACATTTATGTAAATAAATATGCAATATTGATTATAAAGGGGATAGGGGTAAATAGCAATAATTATTTTACATAAATATACGTTTTAGTAAATAAATAAACATATAGGTGTTAAATCCGGAATTTATTTAGACAAAATATATAATAAAATGATTTACTTTACTTTACAAGGGTAAAGGCATATGTCATCATATAATAAAGAGGTGATTAAATATGATTTTAGTATCAGCAGAAAATATAAGCAAAACTTACGGTGAGAAAGTAATATTTGATAATATATCTTTCAGTATAAATAGCCTAGAAAAAATAGGTTTAATAGGAGTCAATGGAACTGGGAAGACAAGTTTATTAAGAATATTATCAGGTTCTGAAGTGCCAGATAAAGGTGATATTATTACTTCTAATGAACTGATGGTAGAATACTTACCGCAGAATCCTAAATTTGAAGATGATAATACAGTATTAGAGCAAGTTTTTAGAGGCGAATCAAGAGTTATGAGGGTGCTTAGAGAATACGAGCAGACTTTATTTGATTTAGAAGAGAATCCTTCCGATGAGGAACTTACAAATAGACTTATTCACTTAGGTACAGAGATGGATGTTGCAGATGCTTGGCAATTAGAGAGTGAGGCGAAAGCTATCCTTACTAAGCTAGGTGTGCATAACTTTGCGGACAAGGTAGGAACTTTATCTGGAGGACAAAGAAAAAGGATTGCTTTAGCAGGCGCCCTTATCAGACCATGTAATCTACTTATATTAGATGAGCCAACTAACCATTTAGATAATGACACAATCGATTATTTAGAAGAGTTATTAAAAAATAAAAAATGTGCACTGCTTATGGTAACCCATGATCGTTACTTCCTAGACCGTATAACTAATAGAATTATAGAGTTAGATGAAGGAAAGGCTTATAAATATGAAGGGAATTATGGTACTTTCTTAGAACTTAAATTCCAAAGAGAAGCTATAGATAAGCGTGCAAGAGAAAAAGAAAAAACACTTTTTAAACAAGAACTTGAGTGGATGCGAAAAGGTGTAGAAGCTAGACGTACTAAACAAAAAGCTAGACAAGATAGATTTCATGATTTGAAAGATAATATGAATAATAAGCAAGATGAGAAGTTAGAAATATCCCTATCTACTTCGAGGTTAGGTAAAAAAATATTAGAAATCAAAGAACTAAGTAAGAGTTTTAATGATAAAGTATGCTTAAAAGACTTTGAATATACATTAGTGAGGGAAGACCGAATTGGTATTATAGGCCAAAATGGTATTGGAAAGTCTACTTTATTAAATATACTTAATGAAGACATGATAGCAGATAGTGGCATCGTTGATAAGGGAGAAACTGTTCGTATAGGCTATTACTCTCAGGAAAATAAAGATTTAGATGAAAAATTGAGAGTAATTGACTATGTAAAGGAACGAGGAGAGTATGTACGCGCAGCAGATGGTAGTATGGTAACCGCTGCTAAAATGCTAGAAAGATTCTTATTCCCTGCCCATATACAGTATTCACCAATCAGTAAGCTATCAGGTGGAGAAAAAAGAAGGCTCTATCTCCTAGGTGTGCTGATGAATGATATTAATGTACTCCTACTAGATGAGCCGACCAATGATTTGGATATCCAGACATTGCAGATTCTAGAAGAATACATTGATCAGTTTGATGGACCGGTTATTGCTGTATCCCATGATCGTTATTTCCTAGATAAAATAGCAGAGAAGATCTTCTCTTTTGAAGGAGATGGAAAGATTACTCATTACCCAGGGAATTATAGTGATTATGCTGAAAGACAAAAGAACCTTAAAGTAGAAGAAGTTACTACGCCTAAAGAGAAAAAGATAGCTGAAAAGCCAAAACAAGAAACAAAAATAAAGTTTAGTTATAAAGAAAAATTAGAGTATGAAAATATTGAGCAAGATATAGAAAAATTAGAGATGAAACTTGAAGAATTAGATGGAGAGATGTCTACTCATGCAAGTAATTATGGTAAGTTAAATGAGCTGACAAAGGAAAAAGAAGAAGTAGAGCAAGCGTTAGAATATAAGATGGAGAGATGGGAATATCTTTCTGAATTAGCAAATCAGATGAAATAAAGTTATCTAAACAACTCAAAAGGAGAATAAATCATGCTTGAAAATAAATTAGGACTAACATCCGGAGCAGAGCTTGCACTCTATGAGGAAAAAATTAGTAAGAAAAAAGCATATGAACTTTTTGAAAAAAGGATACTAAATACTTTAGAGTCCGGTAAAAGATATAGAAATTAAACATTTATTAAAAGAAGCATTGACAGATAATATAAATGATAGAGAAGTTTATATTAAGGGGATTGATGCCAGTTATTATTATGAAGGCTATAATGTATACTCATTTTATTCCCCAATAATCTGGAAGTGTGTTTCCCGCAAGGAACGTTGCCAAACTATGAGAATAGTTATCAGTTGAGCATAGACTATGACCATAGGCTTGCTGAAATACTCAATGAATGGGCTGTTCCTAAAAGTAGCAATTAGCAATAAATTTATTTATTAGAGGAGATATAAAAGTGCCAAACTTTCACTGTAGACATAGGATAAGTTATTAAGATAAAATGAGAGTAGACTTATCAATAAGACATCAGGGGGACAACAAAATGAGTGAAGAAAAAAATACACATATATGCCTTTGTAAAGCTGTTTTAGAAACAACTGTTAAAGAGGCTATTAGACAAGGTGCATTAACAACTGAAAAAGTTAAGATAAGAACAGGTGCAAGCGATGGTGCTTGTAAAGGTTCTAGATGTAAAGCAACGATTCAAAAGTTAATTGATACTTATGAGCAAGGCGAATGGAAATAAAATAAAATGAAATAAAAAAGCGTTAGTATTATGGAAAATAATACTAACGCTTTTTATGTATTTAAATAAGGCTTAAAATTAAAACTAAGATAATAGGTGGAACAGCAAATTTAAGGATATTATTAAAAATAACACCTTCTTTTGAGTTGTACTTTCCGCCGGAAGAAAGTTCTTTTTCAAGATTATGGATTTTCCATATCCAAGTTGCGATGATGGCTGTAAGAGCACCAACTGCTGGAATAGCAAAATTATTTGTTAAATAATCAAGTAAACCAAAGATTGTCATGCCGCCTACTTGTAAGAATGAAAGAGGACCTTCCCCTAAAATGTTAATAAGTGTACCGACAAGTATAGTACTCATGCTGATAATTGTTGCTTTTTTCCTAGACCAATGAAGTTTTTCACATAATGCAGTAATAATAATTTCTGCCATAGAGATGAGAGAAGTAATGGCTGCAACTATAACGAATAAGAAGAATAATGAACCAAACCATCTACCACCAGGCATTTTAGTGAATACAAGAGGTAATGATTTGAATAATAATGATGGACCTGCAGTTGGAGAACCGCCATATGTAAAGACTGCTGGGAAGATTAAAAGCCCAGAGAATAATGCAATAAGTGTATCTGCTATAACAACTTGACGAGATAAACTACGTAGGTTTTGTTCTTTAGGAATGTAACTACCATAAGTGATGAGTAGGCCCATACCAAGACTAAGTGAGAAAAAGGCTTGACCGATAGCTGCGATAACTGTGCCTGTTGTTAATTCACTAAAGTTAGGTTTAAATAAAAATGATATAGCATCATTGAAACCATCAAGTGTTGTAGAGTAACCGATAAGTATGATGAAGATAACGAATAAGATAGGCATTAGAATTTTGGAGTATTTCTCTACACCATCTTTAATACCAGATAAGTTAACAAATCCAGTAAACATAATTGCTATAACAGCCCCAAGAATCGGCCAAATAACGGAAGCATTCATAGTAGAGAATACTTGGTCAAAGTAAAGTGTCGCTTCCATGTTTGCAGGGATATCATAAAGTACACCTGATAATGAAAGGCCAAAGTAATAAATAACCCAGCCGGCTATCATTGCATAAAATGTGAAAACGAGAAATACTGTGATAGTAGCAACATATCCTACGATGTTTAATTTTTTCTTTCCGGTTAATTTACCAAAGGCATCTACAGCATTTACTCCTGTATGACGTCCAATTGCAAATTCACTATAAATAAGAGGATATCCCATAAGAATAGTAGCCATGAGGTAAACAAAGATAAAAGCACTACCTCCATTGTCACCTGCCATATATGGGAACTTCCATATGTTTCCAAGTCCTATTGCCGAACCAGCAGCAGCTGCTATGATTCCTATTTTTGATCCGAATGTATCGCGCTCTTTCATAATCTGCACCTTCTTTTTGAATTTTTATGTAAGCTATAAAATCATAAAATAGATTATATAAACTTTTAAAAGATTAATCAACTAAAAAATCTTGTTTTTAAATATTAAATTTATTCAGAAATTTAAGATAATGAATAAAGTTTATTAGGTAGAACTTAAATCTAATCTTTTTATTGAAATAGACTGTATTTTTTCTTATGAAATGTGTATAATGAAAAAAGAATGTATTCAAGGAGGATGTGCAATGGAAGAAAATATAACTATGGCCGATCTAATGGCTGAAGTAGATAGAACAATGAGAAGAATTCGTAAGGGAGATGTAAAAAGAGCTAAAGTCGTATGCGTAGAAGATAGTGGTGTTGTAACAAACATTGGTTATCATGCAGATGCTTTAATCTCTTGGAAAGAATATTCTTATGAAGAAGTAGCGAAAGAAGATGTAAAAATCGGAGATGAGTTTGAAGTACTTATCTTAAAAATAGATGATGGCGATGGTAACGTAATTGTATCTAAAAAACGCGCAGATTCAGAAGTTGCTATGGAAAAAATTGAAGAGTTAAATAAAAACAATGCGAAATTTACAGTTAAGATTAAAGAAGCTGTTAAGGGCGGGGTACTTACAAGCGTTGAAGGTGTAAGAGCATTCATCCCAGGTTCTCAAATTTCAGATACATACACAGCAGACTTAAGTGAGTATGTAGGTAAAGAAGTTGAAGTAGAAATTATCGAATTCAATCCAAAAGCTAGAAAACTTGTTTTATCAGGTAAAGCAATTGCAAAAGCTAAAACAGAAATACTTAAAAAAGAAAAGTTTGAAACTATAGCTGTAGGTGATAAATATACAGGTACAGTAACTAAACTTATGCCATACGGTGCTTTTGTAAATATTGGTGTATTAGAAGGTCTTGTACACAATAGTGATCTTTCATGGGTGAGAATTAAACATCCATCAGATGTAGTAGCAGAAGGACAAAAAGTAGAAGTAACTATTCTTGGTATTGATAAAGAGAAGGGCAAAATTGCTCTTGGTATCAAAGATGTAACTATGGATCCTTGGCAATTAGAAGCTGTGAACTTAGAGAAAGATCAAGTAGTAGTAGGAAAAGTAGCTAAATTCATGAGCTTTGGTGCATTTGTTAAAATTAGTGATAATGTAGAAGGATTAGTGCATATTTCACAAATTACAGACAAGAGAATTGCTAAACCAGAAGAAGCTTTAGAAATGGGACAAGAGGTTAATGTTAAGATCTTAAACATTGATAAAGAAAGCAAGAAAATTTCTTTAAGCATTATAGCTGCTAAAGAAGAAGTTGTAGAAGATATCCAAGGCTATATGGCTGCAGATGAAGAAACAACTTCAACTCTTGGAGATGCAGTAGGTAATACTTTTAAAAACTTATTCAACGAATAATAGTGTAAATAAA
>JAVVPO010000007.1:12239-29901 GCA_036655715.1 Cellulosilyticaceae bacterium
TTATCAAAGGATATAAATTCCTTAAAGGATTTAGTGTAGTATTTATTGTTTTTGTTGCCTTATTAACACTTGTCTCATTTAGCTTTATACGAACACTAAGAGAAACAATATGGATTTATCTTAGTGGATTTGGATGTGTGCTTATTTTGTTTTTAGTAGGTATCATTAAGAATAAACATAATGAAGTGGCTTATAGCAAATATCAAGGAATTATAAGTGAAAAAATGCAAGATTATGGTGAACTTATAAAGAGCTATCTTGACAAAGAAGCGGAATATGACTAAAATGTAAATTAATAAATCATGCGATGAAAAAGAGGAGTATAATACAACTTGTGCAAAGAGAGAGAAACTATTAGCTGAAAGGTTTCTTGCAAAAAGGTATTAGAAGGTAGCTTTGGAGCACTGTTTCTGAACTAATAGTAGGAAATGGCGGGTAGCCCGTTATAGCGATTAAGAGCCTAGTTTGCAAGAGCAGATTAGGAATTAAGGTGGTACCGCGAGCTTTTCGTCCTTATTTTTAGGATGAAGGGCTCTTTTTTAATTCCTCTAGAAATGGAGAGAGCATATGCAATCTATAGGATTTGTGTTATTTGTAATAGGTATAGCCATTACCTTTGCGGCAAAAAGAATTGTTATGGCAAAAGTTAAACTAGAAGAAGCAGATAAGAATGAAATGGAAATGCTAGCTGGAGGCGCTGTTATTGCTGTTAGAATAGCAGGGTTTATAGTAGCGATTATCGGTATTATATTTTTGATGCTTTAGATTTTACAAGGAGGATATATAATGAGAGAATTAGAGAAAGTTTATGACCCAAGCATAGTAGAAGAAAGATTATATAACAACTGGATGGAAAAAGGTTACTTCCATGCAGAGGTAGATAAAAACAAAAAACCATTTACTATTATGATGCCACCACCAAACATTACAGGGGCGCTTCATATGGGGCATGCATTAGATAATACGATGCAAGATATTCTTATTCGCTACAAGCGTATGCAAGGGTACAGCGCACTTTGGATGCCAGGTACAGACCATGCAGCTATTGCGACAGAAGTAAAGATTGTTGAGAAGATGGCGACTGAAGGGCTTCGTAAAGAAGATCTTGGACGCGCGGGATTCCTAGATCGTGCATGGAACTGGAAAGAGCAATATGGTGGACATATTACAGAGCAACTTAAAAAGATTGGGACATCATGTGACTGGGATAGAGAACGTTTTACAATGGATGATGGCTTATCAAATGCTGTGCAAGAAGTATTTATCCGCCTACATGAAAAAGGCTATATCTACAAAGGGGCTAGAATTGTTAACTGGTGTCCTGTATGTGGAACAACTATTTCAGAAGCAGAAGTTGTTCATGAGGAAAGTGCGGGGAACTTCTATCACCTAAGATACCCAGTAGTAGGAACAGATGAATTCTTATGTCTTGCAACCACAAGACCTGAAACATTACTTGGAGATACAGCAGTAGCTGTTAATCCAAAAGATGAAAGATATGCACACTTAGTAGGTAAGATGCTTAAATTACCGCTTACTGATAGAGAAATTCCTGTTGTTGCAGACCACTATGTAGATATGGAATTTGGGACAGGAGTTGTTAAAATAACACCAGCTCATGATCCTAATGACTTTGAAGTAGGTGTGCGTCATGAACTACCACAAATTTGTGTGATGAATGATGATGGTACGATGAATAACTTAGCTGGTAAGTACGAGGGTATGGACCGTTACGTGGCAAGAAAAGCTATGCTTGCTGATTTAGATGCTGAAGGTCTCCTGATCAAGATTGAACCACATACACATAATGTAGGGACACATGATAGATGTAAGACAGTTATTGAGCCAATGATTAAATCTCAGTGGTTCGTACGTATGGAAGAAATGGCAAAACCAGCGATTGAAGCACTTCATAAAGGGGATATTAACTTTGTGCCAGAACGTTTCAATAAAACATACCTTCAATGGTTAGAAAATATTCGTGATTGGTGTATTTCACGTCAATTATGGTGGGGACATAGAATTCCAGCATACTACTGTGAGGAATGCGGCGAGATCGTTATTGCACGTAGCATGCCAGAAGCTTGCACAAAATGTGGTCATACACACCTTGTTCAAGATGAAGACTGTTTAGATACATGGTTTAGCTCAGCCCTATGGCCATTCTCTACACTTGGTTGGCCTGATAACACAGAGGAGCTTGAGTATTTCTACCCAACAAGTGTTCTTGTAACTGGATATGATATTATTTTCTTCTGGGTAGTACGTATGGTATTCTCCGGTATTGAGCAAATGGGCAAAGTACCATTTAAAGATGTTCTGATGCATGGTCTAGTACGTGACTCAGAAGGTAGAAAAATGAGTAAGTCACTAGGAAATGGTATTGACCCACTTGAGGTGATTGAGCAATACGGAGCAGATGCACTTCGTTTAACACTTATTACGGGCAATGCACCTGGTAATGATATGCGTTTCTATTTTGAAAGAGTAGAAGCTAATCGTAACTTTGGAAACAAATTATGGAATGCAGCAAGATTTATCATGATGAATTACGAGGGAGAAGATACTAACCTTACAGTTGATGAGTCAGAGCTTACTGCGGCAGATAAATGGATTCTTTCAAAAGTTAATACACTTGCAAGTGAAGTAACTGATAACCTAGATAAATACGATTTAGGTTTAGCAGTACAAAAACTTTATGACTTTGCATGGGAAGAATTCTGTGACTGGTATATTGAGATGGTAAAACCTCGTCTTTACAACAAAGAAGATGCATCAAGACCAGCAGCACTTTGGACACTTAAGACAGTCATGACAAATGTACTTAAGATGCTTCACCCCTATATGCCATTCATTACAGAAGAAATCTTCATGGGACTTCAAGACCAAGAAGAAAGTATTATGATTTCTAACTGGCCAGAGTTCAAAGCAGAATGGAACTTCCAAACAGAAGAAGAGGAAATTGAACTTATTAAAGGTGCGGTGCGTACGATTCGTAACCTTCGTAGTGAAATGAATGTACCACCATCAAGAAAAGCAAAAGTATTTGTAGTATCTGAAGATGAAAAAGTATTAGACATCTTTGCAAGAGGAGCAGTATTCTTTGGATCACTTGCCTCAGCGTCAGAAGTCACTATGCAAAAAGATACAGTAGGTATAGCAAGTGATGCAGTATCAACAGTTATCCCAAGTGCAGTATTATATATTCCATTTGCAGAACTTGTAGACATCGAAAAAGAAATGGAAAGACTTGCAAAAGAAAAGGCCAAATTAGAAGGCGAAGTACTAAGAGTAGATAAAAAGCTTTCTAATCAAGGATTTGTTGCAAAAGCACCAGAAAAATTAATTGAAGAAGAAAAAGCAAAAAGAGATAAATACCAAGCTATGCTTAATGAAATAGTAGAAAGAATAGCTAGTTTAAGCAAAAAGTAGCTAGAAATAAAGAGTAAGTTAAAAGCCTCTATACTTAGTGGAATTCTGAATGAATTCATAAGTGTAGAGGCTTTTAATTACATCATAGGGGTGGCTGCAACTCTTTCTTCTTGGGTCATATTGGCAAGTGTTTCTACGGCACCTATATCTAAACCAAGTGTTTCGGCTAGGAGTGCACCAAGAATCATATCTGCCTTGTAGAAAAGTGCTGTTTGTCTATATTGTAAATTAGGGGCAGCTTTGCCTAAGCTTTCTGAAACATTGTAGATAAAGTGGGCTTTGCCGTTGTCATCTAGGTAGTCACGGAAGAACTCTCCGGGTTGCAAGAAATCTATATCAGTAGGATAAATAGTATGTTTGGCAATAACGCCATCTACAGGAATAGGTGGCAGTGCGTCATCCGGTGTAACTGAAACATTAGCCAGTGTAGTAGGATAATAGTTAGGGTGGCCACCTTCATTGCCGTTAACCGTCATAAAGCCATCACGTTGATTGGTATACATGGTAGCGTTTTTAGGCATATTGATAGGAATTTGTGTGTTGTTAGCGCCGAGTCTATAACGATGTGCATCTGGATAGGAAACTAATCGGCCTTGTAAAAGTTTGTCAGGAGAGGGACCTATGCCTGGGACAAAATGTGCAGGAGCAAAAGCTGATTGTTCTACTTCAGCGAAGAAGTTTTCAGGGTTTTTATTAAGTACCATTTTGCCTAAAGGAATAAGTGGGAAATCTTCTTCGTACCATGTTTTAGTCACATCAAAAGGATCGATGCGGTAGTTTTTGGCTTGCTCAGGGGTCATGATTTGAACAAAGACACTCCATGAAGGATAATCCCCTTGTTCTATAGCATTGTGGAGATCTCTTACAGCATAATCAGGATCAGTACCTGCTAGCTCGGTAGCTTCTTGATCAGTTAGGTTTTGCACACCTTGGTCAGTGAGAAAATGGTACTTAACCCAGTGATAATCTTCTGGGGAAGTATACCACATGAAGGCATGGCTTCCGAAACCATCCATATGCCTAAACCCATCAGGAGTACCTAGGTTGGAAAAAAGCCTCATAACTTGATGAAGAGATTCAGGGGTAAGAGAGAGAAAGTCCCAAAACATATTAGGGTTTTTAAGATTATTCTCAGGATCTCTTTTTTGTGTATGAATAAAATCAGGGAACTTAAGGGCATCTCTAATAAAGAATATAGGTGTATTATTCCCAACTAAATCATAATTGCCATCTTCCGTGTAGAATTTAAGAGCAAATCCACGTGGATCACGAGCGGTATCAGCGGAGCCTTTTTCACCGCCTACGGTAGAAAAACGAGCAAACATAGGTGTTTTTTTACCTACTTGACTTAAAAAATTAGCTTTTGTATACTTAGAAAGGTCATTGGTAACTTCGAAATACCCATGAGCACCTCCACCTTTGGCATGTACGACACGCTCGGGGATACGCTCACGATTAAAGTGAGATAATTTCTCTAGTAAATTAACATCTTGAAGCATAGTATAACCGACTTTTTTACCTGTAGTAAGTGAAGCTTGATCGTTATCTATTGCTTTTGCCACGTCAGTGGTTAAAACTTTGGATTGTTCCATTATTACCTCCACAAATGTATAAACTATCCCTATATGTTTATTCTAAAAAATAAAGAGCTATGACAATAAATAAAAGGAGGTGGTTGGATGAAAAAAATAGTCTATACCCTAGGATATGCTCATCATACTCAAGAGAGCTTTTTGGAACTTCTGAAGAAATATCAAATTAACTGCGTTGTAGATGTAAGAACTATGGCCTACTCGAAATTTCATCCTCAATTTAATAAAGAGCCCTTAAACATTTTCTTAAAACAAAATGGTATTGTTTATGTGCATATGTATAAGGAGTTTGGAATTATTAGAGGAGAGACAACGCTTAATAATGAAGATGGCTATTTAGATTTTAATAAATTAGCGTGTTTACCTATATTTAAGAGTGGTTTAGAAAGAATTCATGCAGGTGTAGAAAAAGGATTTACTATTTGTTTTATTTGCGCAGAGAAAGATCCATCTGATTGTCATAGAAGTACCTTGGTTGGAAGGGAATTAAGTAAAGTGGGGTATAAGGTGAATAATATTAGGTACGATGGGGTAATAGAAGAGCACAGCGTATTAGAAGAGAGGATAATAGAAGAATATTGTCCTAGTAGCCATCAAATAGATTTATTTCAAGAGGAAGATTTAGGATATAAACGATTAGAGAAAGCCTATAGGTTATGTAATAATGAGATTGTAGAAGTTAATTCGAAAAGAGTTTTAAAAGATGAGTATACATCACCTAGAAAAAAGTAAAAGAGGCTATTGATGCAATAGCCCCTTTTGCTATAAAAATTATAAATGTCTTTTCCAGTACAAATACCCTATAAACAATCCTGCTAATAATAAAACAACTAGAAGGAATGAGGGAGAGATATATCTAATAATAGGCATACGGTAATACCAACTGCCAAATAAACTTCTTGAAAAGATAGAGCCTCCCATATTCATACCAGTATTGCCATAGGAAGTAGAGGTTTTACCAGTATTCCCAATAGTTGTGGTATTTGAAGTATCTTTAGGCTTAGAAGTATTAAAAGAACCAGAATTAACTTTTGAATTAGAAGAGCTACTAGTTGAATTATTTTTTTTGCTGCTAAAACTTCCTGAGTTTACTTTGCCGGAAGTCTTATTAGAGGAAGATGTACCACTAGAAGAACTAGACTTAGTTGAAAAAGATCCTGAACTCATTTTGCTAGAACTGCTTTTGCTAGAAGACCGACTACTAGAGGATCTAGTAGAGCCTGATTTTGGCTTTGCCTGCAGCGTATACACCTGGGCAGCACCTATGTTAATAATGATACAACCTATGAAAAGGAAAATAAGGCGTCTAAGCAATTCGTGTCGTTTATTCATAGCAATCAAAGCCTACAAAAACATCATAGATTTTATCTAACAACTCTTCGTCGATAGGCAGATATTCTGTATTCCCATTAACATATTTGCAATATTCTAAGATGTGTTGATTGTTTTTGTTATTTCTTTCCGCTAAATAAATATAATGTTTATTGGAAAAGTCATCTTTAAGTAATCCAACGACTTCAAAAGCAACATCACGTTCTTCGTCGTTGGAGTAGAGCGTGATAGGTTCATGACCGGTAGTAGCGTAGTAACGGTCTTTGTCGCATCCAGCTACTTTGTTGGTGTAATTGCAATAGTGACAGGATTTAAATTTACATTCACTTACGCAGGTAGAACATTTGCAAGTGTGACAAAGTTTAAGTTTGTTTAACTCATCGGCTATGCCGGCTTTGAATTTAAGCACATCATCTTTGTACTTTTCATCACTTTTAAGGAAGTCAAGGATTCCGTCGCCTTCAGCTAAATGATCAGCATGATCTAACTGATCTAAGTAATCCTTAACAAGTTGTACTTTACGTACAAAGAAGCGTTGATTAGATTCTGTAGTTGATAGGAATGTGTTGATTTCTTCGATGTTCATGATTAAATCTACATAGATTTTACTATATTGGGCTCTTTCTGCATCGGTGAATTCTTTTATTTTATTCATAGCTTAATCCCCTTTGAATAGATTATCTATATTTATTTAGTTCGTCTTGTAGATTTGTATTAGGACCCTCGCTGAGGTAGTCGTTAAGTTCTGAGTCTACATTAGGACGTTTGAATTCTTCTAGACCTTGAGCATAGTTTTCAGCATCCATTACTTTTTGCTCAATGTCTGAAAGAGAGATATGACTGTCTTTATTAACTTCAGTTAGAATTTCATTAACTTTTGTCTGTGCTTTGGCTGTAGAGTATCTAGCAGCAAGTTCTGATTTTTTTGTTTTAAGTTCTTTAACTTCTTTTTCAAGTGCAAGAACATTAGATTTTACTTTTTCGGCAGTAACTTTTAGCGTAGTAAGTGTAGATTCTAAACTACTTAGCTCACTATCGAATTCTTTTTTCTTCATAAGAAAAGTAGTAGCCTTGTCTTCGTCGCTCGTAGCTAAAGCTTTACGGATACCTTCTTCGTATTGCGTGATTTTTTGTTTGATAGATTCTGCTTCGTTTTTCTTTTGAGAAATAGAACCTATAAAAGAAGCGCTTTCAAGTTTAGCTTTATTGATAGCTTCCTCACGCTTTCTGATGGCTAAATCAATTTGTTCGATAGGGTTTTCTGCCTTATCTAAAGCTTTGTTTGCTTTCCCGCTGATGATATTACCAAGTCTATTGAAAAAACTCATAACTATTCACTCCTTATAGTATAATTATTTTAAATTTAAACCTAAAAATTAATGAAGGTCCTACAGGTATATGAATATATACTAACATAGGATAGGTAAGTATTCTATAATAAAAGTATGAACAAATTTTAAAGAAATAGGAGAGCTTTTGTATTATTTTTGTATTCTATCTTTAAGTTGCGTGTAAGAACTTCTTGCCGCCACACATTTATAAGCTGGACGTATGATTTTGCCTTCATTAACAATCTCTTCAATACGATGAGCACTCCAACCTACTACTCTGGCAATGGCAAAAAGTGGTGTGTAGAGTTCAAGAGGAAGCCCTAACATGTTGTAGACAAAGCCGGAATAGAAGTCTACGTTGGCGCTTACGCCTTTATACATTTTACGAACTGTGGCAATGGCTTTGGGTGCTAATTCTTCTACTTTGGCATAGAAGTCATATTCGTCTTGTAAGCCTTTTTCGTAAGCCAGTTTTTTTGCATATTCTTTTAAAATAATAGCACGTGGGTCAGAGATGGAGTAAACGGCATGACCTATACCATAGATAAGACCAGATTTATCAAAAGCTTCTTTGTTAAGAAGTTTCATAAGATGAGTCTCTATTTCTTCATCATCCTTCCAATCTTTAATGGTTTCTTTCATATCTTCAAACATATGAACCACTTTAATGTTAGCACCTCCGTGTTTAGGGCCTTTAAGAGAACCTAAAGCGGCGGATATGGCAGAATACGTATCCGTACCAGTAGAGGTCACTAAGTGAGTGGTAAAGGTGGAGTTGTTCCCCCCGCCGTGCTCTGCGTGCAAGATAAGTGCTAAATCTAAAAGGGTAGCTTCTAGTTTGGTATATTTACTATCTGGTCTTAGCATATGTAGGATGTTTTCTGCGGTGGTTAAATCAGGTCTAGGTGTGTGGATGAATAAACTTTGATCTCCGTGGTAATGGGCATAGGCTTGATAACTATAGACAGCCATTGTTGGAAAAGAAGAGATAAGCTTGATACATTGCTCTAAGACGTTAGGCAAAGAAGTATCATCGGGATTGTCATCTAAACTATAGAGTGCGAGAACACTGCGAGAAAGAGCATTTGTAATATCTTTGCTAGGTGATTCAAGAATCATATCTCTCACAAAGCTATCAGGAAGCTTACGGTAGCTACCGAGTGTTGCTTCAAAGTTAGCGAGTTCTGTGCAAGTAGGTAATTTGCCGAAAATGAGTAAATAAGCAGTTTCCTCAAACCCATAGCGGCCATCAGATAAATAGCCTTTTGTAATATCGGAAATGTCTATGCCGCGATAGATTAATCTTCCTGGTACAGGAATAATTTCATTTTCTTCGACTATATAAGAGCGAACATCGCCTATTTCGGTTAGGCCAACTAATACACCTCGGCCGTCTAAGTTACGAAGACCACGCTTTACGGCGTATTGGTTGAATAGTTCGGAATTGATTAAACAATTATCCTTTGCTAAGTTAGCAAGTGATTCCCAGTCGTTATAGAGTTCTAGTTCTCTTCTTTTATCTTCCATATAATGCCTCCTTTAAAATATTTTTAAAAAATTCATACAATAAATTTAACATTGAATAGAATATGATGTCAATATATTGAATAAAACTAATATTTTAAATTTAATATAAAATTAAAATATAAATATTGTTAAAAAATAAAGATATACAAATAAGATAAAGGGTTAATATATAAAGAATACTTAAATATAAGCATATATATAAGTATAAAAAAAGTTAAAGTTTAATAGAATGTTATGAAGGATGAAAAGGATTTGATTGCAAAAGATTCAGGGAAAGATAGTGAACTAAAAGGATAAGAACTTTGAACATCTGGCTAGCTAAAGTTCTTACCCTTATGTAAAAATTATGCTTCTTCGTAGATGCAAAGGCCTAATACGCCAGGGCCAGTATGGATTCCCATACAAGAACCAATGTCTTCAAGAGAAAGGCTCGTAATATTTGGGAGATCCTTGATATCTGCTAAGAAAGTTTTTGCTTCTTCGTGGGCATCACCGCTTAATACCCAAACCTTACATTTAGAACGTGTTAAATAACCGTTAAGAATTTCTTTCATCTTAGATAGGGATTGCTTACGGCCACGTGATTTGGTGTAAGTATAAAGTTTACCTTCATCGCTGCAGGTGATAATAGGTTTTAATTGTAGCAAGGTGCCGATAGCTCCAGCTGTTTTGCTAAGACGACCGCCTCTTATAAGGAACTCTAAGGTATCTACAGCGATAAATCCGTGAGTTCTAGAGCGAATAGCTGTAAGTGAATGGATAATATCTGTAGCAGATAAGCCATCTTGCAACATATGCGCTGCTTCTAAGACGATGGCACCTTGGGGGTAGCCTAAGGTCTTAGTATCAAAATAAAAGAATTCAATTTGAGGGAAATGAGCACAAGTTAGCCTGATGCTATTTAGTGTGCCTGATAACTCTGTAGATACGCCGATAATGATAGCCTGTGTGTATCCTTCTGAGATGAGCTTGTTAATTAATTCTTCAGTATCTCCAGAATCAGGGAGAGAAGTTGTAGGCATTTCTTCTTTTAAAGATGCGTACATTTCGTTTGGGGTAATATCTATACCATCGCGAAACTCTTTATCTTTATAAATGATACGAGTAGGTATGATATGAATATTGTGATCTTGTCTAGTTTTAAGGCTTAAATCACAACTACTATCTGAAATTAAAGCTATTTTTTGCAAATGGGTGGCCTCCTGAAGTATGAAATAAAGTAACTTGTCTATTTACTATATCATAATTATAGCATTAACACATATACAAAGTATAAAGATAAATATGGGAAAATGGTTTTAATATACTTTAAGGAAGAAACATGTCATATTTTAAAAAAGTGAGAGCAATATAAAGGGATAGATGAAGTAGAGAAAGTATAAGAAAAACAAATGTTTTAAAGAGATTACGATATAAGAAATAAATTCTAACAGATGATAGTTTAAATGGTATAAAAATCATAACTTAGAATGCAATACATTAACTAAACATAAAAAAACATGTTAAATACAAGAAATTTATTGAATTCAATTATTTTTTATGGTAATATGAATATCATAAAATAAGTCAAATGTTAGAGATATATGAAATTTATTATCAAGTAACTTGCAAAAACATATATATTACATTCTGACTCTATGCTCAGCATAAAAATAAAATAAATGGAGGAATTACCTATGGGAAAATTCGCTAAAAAGTTTTCAATCATGATGGTGGTTGCAGGTATGACTGCTTCAGCTCTTGCTGGATGTAGTAGTAAAGAAGCACCAGTAACAGAAACAACAGAAACAACAGATTCAGGTAAAAAAGAGGAAAGCACAAGTAAATATAATACACTTATTGCGGGTACAATGCAGTTTAATGGACTATTTAGCCCATTTTATGCAACAACAGCATATGATGCAAATATTGCTGAGATAGCAACAGCACAACTTATAACCAATGATGATAATGCAGCACCAGTTCCAAACCTAGCTACTTTTGAAATTGAAGAGATTAAAGATGATAGTGGCAAAACAGTTAATACAAAATACACTTTCAAGCTTAAGGATGGAGTAACATTCAGTGATGGTACAGCTGTTACAGCTGATGATGTGATTTTTACATATAAAGTTCTTGCAGATCCAACATATGATGGTAAGTCAACATTCTTTACAACACCAATTGTGGGAATCAATGAATATCGTTATGATGATGTAAACTACATGGCAGCTATTGCTAAGTTAAAAGAAGAAGCAGAAAAAGTTTCTGATGAAGAAGTAACACAATTCATCGTTGATAGCTGTAAAGGTGCAACAGCATCTAATGGAGAAGAAGCAATCATTGACTACTTAGGTGGTACAGTAGCGGGTATTGAAGGACTTGAAGGTGAGAAAAAAGCCGAAGTTCTAGATAAAGCATATACTGATTTTGAGATTGCCAATGCTTTTGATTCTTACAAATCAGGTGCAGTAGCAGCAAAATTCAAAACTCTTGAAAGTGAATACATCAAAGCCAACCTTGCTGGTGGAACAGATGTAACAGAAATTGAAGGCGTTAAGAGGATTGATGATCAAACAATTGAAGTACTAATTGAAGGGGTAGACCCTAAAGCTATTTGGAGCTTAGGTGATTTTGTAGCACCAAAGCACTACTATGGTGTAGGCAAAGATGGTAAAGAGTTTACAAAAGGTGATACTTCAATGGTTAAAGAGAAGAATGATGCACCATTAGGCGCAGGACCATATATCTTTGAGAAATTCGAAAACAACGTAGTATCCTTTAAAGCAAATGAAACATATCACTTAGGTGCGCCAGAAATCCCAACTATCAAATTCCAAGTGACATCATCAGCCAATAAGCTTGATGGAGTAAAAATGGGTGAGATAGATATTGCAGACCCAACAGCAAGCCCAGACATGTTAAAAGATGTTGAATCAGCTAACATGCACTATGAATTAGTAGATAACTTAGGTTATGGCTATATCGGAGTAAATGCAGACCGTGTTTCAGATATCAACGTACGCAAAGGTTTAATGCACCTTATGAACCGTAAACCAGCTATTGACACTTACTACGGTGAACTAGCTACAGTTATTGAAAGACCAATGTCAAGAGTATCATGGGCATACCCACAAGATGCAGAAGAGTACTATGGATTTGATCCAGCGAAAGCTTTAGAGTACTTCACAGCAGCTGGTTACACACAAGTAGATAAGGGCGGCAAAATGTCTCTTGAAAAAGAAGGTAAGCAATTAAAAATCGAAGTAGGTATACCAGGAGATGGTATCATGGATCATCCATCTGCTCCAATCATAACTCAAATGAAAACAGAGTTTGAGAAAATCGGTGGTATCTTAGAAATCAATGACTGTGATGGTACAGTATTCTTCGATAGACTTGATGCAAAAGATTGGGATATGTGGGTAGCAGCATGGGGAGCAACAGTTGATCCAGATATGTACCAAGTTTACTACTCAGATGGTCCATCAAACCATTATAGAATTAAAGATGATAGACTAGATGAAGTTATTGTAGAAGCAAAATCAACAAATGATATCGAAGTGAGAAAAGAACTTTATTCAGAAGCGCTTGACATCATCATGGACTGGGCTGTAGAGATGCCAGTTTACCAAAGAAAGAATATGTTTGTAATCAATCCAGAGATTGTAGATATTACAACACTTCCATCAATGAGTCCATTTAATATCAGCATGGTAGAGCCTTACTTCTCAAGTGTTCAAACACTTAAGTTAAAATAATAGTTTAACCCATTAATCACCAACCGTTTGATTGGTGATTAATATCAACTTATAATCAGAGTTATGTAAAGAGATTGTCGGCTGATATTAGTTAATTCAATTTACAATATAAAAATAGAAGATAGGAGTGGTGAAATGAGACAGTATATTGTTCGAAGATTAGGAGTATGTATATTTATCTTGTTTGGGGTGTCTATAATTATCTATGCACTTATGCGTAGTATGCCAGGTACATATGTAGATACATTAACGAATGGTAATCCAGCGATTACACAGACAATGAAAGATAATTTAAATGAACTTTATGGTTTAAATAAAGGGATTGTAGAGGGATATGTAGAATGGGTTGCAGAAGCAGTGAAAGGCAATCTAGGTACATCATTTGTCTATGGAAAGCCAGTGGAAGAGGTTATTCAATCTAAGATGTGGACGAGCTTTTGGCTTGCCTTGCCGTCTATGATTTTACAGTTATTGATTGCCATACCGCTAGGAATCATTTCAGCAACTAAACAATACTCAAAGACAGATTATGCAGTAACGACTTTTGCACTTGTCGGAATCTCCTTACCAAGTTTCTTCTTCTCAGCAATTCTTCAAAGAATTTTTGCTATACAACTGGGTTGGTTCCCATTGCAAGGGTTAATCACCGCGCGTATGGACTATACAGGATTTGCACTTATGATGGATAAAGGATGGCATCTTGTGCTACCGATTGTTGTATTAACAGCGGTAAGTATTGGTGGGCTTATGCGTTATTCAAGAACAAACATGCTTGAAGTACTTAGTGCAGATTATATTCGTACAGCAAGAGCAAAAGGTGTAAGTGAACATAAAGTTATTTACAAACATGCTTTTAGGAATACTTTAATACCTATCGTAACAATGGTAGGGGGAATGCTTCCAGGATTATTCTCAGGGGCAATCATTACAGAAGGTATTTTTGCTATTGATGGATTAGGCTATACAGGGCTTACTGCGCTTAAATCAGGAGATATACCATTTATGATGGGATTTGTAATGTTCTTAGCAGTACTTACTTTACTTGGAACTTTATTATCTGATATTTTATATGCAGTAGTAGACCCACGTGTAAGATTAAAATAAAGGAGTGATAAACTATGGAATTGAAAAATGATTCAAAGCCTTCAGCTAGAGAAATGGCAAGTAAAAAAGAACCAGAGTTAAACATAGAAAAAGTTGTTACTCCGGGTCAACTTGTACTTAAAAGATTTTTAAGAAATAAATTAGCTATAGTAGGAATGGGCATTATTATTACAATGTTTATTTTTGCATTTATTGGACCATTATTCTCATCTTATGGAGAATATACCGTATTCTTCGTAAAAGATGGTGTAGAGTTTAGTACAGATGATGATAAAGGGATTAATGCGACAGAAGGCGGGGTTAAAGTATTAGTTAAAGCCCCACCATCAAAAACCCATTTATTAGGAACAGATAGAGATGGACGTGACGTACTAATACGTTTAATGTATGGTGGAAGAATTTCACTTCTCATTGGATTTGTAGTAGTAACTATCGAGCTACTGTTAGGGGTGACCTTAGGCGGTATAGCAGGGTACTATGGAGGGCATGTGGATAACTTTATCATGCGTATTGTAGATATATTCTATTGTATTCCGAGTATGCCAATCATGCTGATACTTAGTTCAATGATGCTTGCATGGGGAGTGCCGCAGCAAGCTAAAATATATATTCTTATGTTAATACTAGGAATCTTAGGATGGGCTGGAATTGCCAGAATCGTTCGTGGGCAAATCTTAAGTCTTAGAGAACAAGAATTTATGGTAGCGACAGAGGCTATTGGTCTTAGACCGGCAAGAAAGATTTACAAGCATTTAATTCCAAATGTAATGCCACAACTTATTGTATTTGCAACACTTGGAATGGGTAGTATTATCCTTACAGAATCAGCACTTAGCTTTTTAGGTATTGGCGTACCGTTCCCATATGCTTCATGGGGGAACATGGTTAATGCAGTAAATGACCCGATTATTATGAGAGACTATTTAAATATCTGGGTATCACCAGGTGTATGTATTTTATTAACTGTTATGGGATTCAACTTTATCGGGGATGGACTTCGTGATGCATTTGACCCTAAAATGAAAAGGTAGGAGGTAGTGATGGTGAATAGCTTATCAGCAAAAGAAAATAAAAAACTAGTTAAACAAGAACTTAAAAGAATTTCAAAAGAAAATAGTAAAGTAATGAAAAAGTTTGAAAAAGAAAAGAAACGCAAAAATATAGATCCATCAGAGTACCAAGCTACAATGAAAAATCCTAACAATATCGTTGAAATTGATAACTTACATACTTATTTCTATACAGATATGGGTGTTGTTAGATCTGTTAATGGGGTTTCAATAGATATTCCAAAAGGGAAAACGGTAGCTTTAGTAGGTGAGTCTGGGTGCGGAAAATCTGTAACAAGTCTTTCAATTATGAAACTCGTTCAAGGGCCAACAGGGCAAATCGTAGATGGACAAATTAGATACAGTAGAGCAGGTGGACCTGTAGATATTGTAAAAACACCAATCAAAGAAATGCAAAAGATTCGTGGAAATGAAATTGCTATGATTTTCCAAGAACCGATGACAAGCTTAAATCCTATCTTTACGATAGGTTACCAAATTGATGAAACTATTGAATTACATAGACCAGAGCTTAAAAAAGATGAAGTTAAAAAACAAGCTATTAAAATGCTTGAATTAGTAGGTATTGCAAGACCTGAGGGGATTTATGATGCTTATCCACATGAACTTTCAGGAGGAATGCGTCAACGTGTTATGATTGCTATGTCTCTTGCTTGTGATCCTAAATTTATCATTGCAGATGAGCCAACAACAGCTCTTGATGTAACGATTCAAGCACAAATCTTAGACTTATTAAGACAAATCAAAGATAAAGTAGATGCAAGTATCTTACTTATTACACATGATCTTGGGGTAGTAGCGGAGATGGCTGACTATGTAGTGGTTATGTATGCAGGTAAGATTGTAGAAAAAGGAACAGCACATGATGTATTCCTAAATCCTCAGCATCCTTATACAATTGGACTTATCAAGAGTAAGCCAGTAGTAAATAAAGCAATTGATAGATTATATTCTATTCCAGGTTCAGTACCAAACCCAATCCGTATGCCATCACACTGTTTCTTTAAAGAAAGATGTGAAATGTGCGTAGATGGATGTGATGGGGAGATACCAACTTTAATAAAAGTAGGCGAAACACATGAAGTAGCGTGTTGGCGTCATCAAGAAAAGGAGGGGAAATAGATGTCAGAGAATATCTTAGAAGTAAAAGATCTAAAAAAATATTTCCCTATTAAAGCCGGGGTCCTTCAAAAAACAGTAGGAAATGTTAAAGCTGTAGATGGTGTGTCTTTTAATATCAAAAAAGGTACAACACTAGGTTTAGTTGGAGAGTCTGGCTGTGGTAAAACAACAGTTGGAAGAACACTTCTTAGACTTCAACCACCAACAGGTGGGACAGTAACCTTTGATGGCAAAGATGTTTTCTCACTTAAAACAAAAGAATTACGTAAAATTCGCCCTGATATGCAACTTATCTTCCAAGATCCATATAGTTCATTAAGCCCTAGAATGCCAGTTGGAGAAATTATTGGTGAAGGTGTAAGAGAACATGGTATCGTACCAAAAGAAGAGTACAGAGCTTATATTATGAAAATTATGGAAGAGTGTGGACTTCAACCTCATCATATCGACCGTTATCCTCATGAGTTCTCAGGTGGACAAAGACAACGTATTTGTATTGCACGTGCACTAGCACTTAAGCCTAAAATTATCGTTGCAGATGAGCCTGTATCAGCACTTGATGTATCTATTCAAGCGCAGATTATTAACTTATTAAAAGATCTTCAAAGAGAGCATGATTTAACTTACTTATTTATTTCACATGACTTAAGTGTTGTAGAGCATATTTCAGATGAAGTAGGAGTTATGTATCTTGGAAGTCTTGTAGAGATGGCTTCTAGAGAAGAGATATTTAAAAATCCAATGCATCCTTATACAAAGGCATTATTTAGCGCAGTACCAGTGCCAGATCCAACTGTAAAGATGAATCGTATTATATTAGAGGGAGATATTCCTTCACCAGCTAATCCTCCAAAAGGATGTAAGTTCCATACAAGATGTAGAGAGTGTATGGAAGTTTGTAAAACAGTAGCACCTATTTATAAAGAATATGGCAACGGTCACACCGTAGCTTGCCATCTTTACGAACAGGAGTAAGCCATGGATGAGAACAAGCAAGACTTCAAAGACGACAAAAGAACAATAGCAAGTATGAACGTTGAAGGAATGCCTTGGTATATTGGCAAAGATACTTATCAAAAGCATGTGGATATACAGTCTCTAAGTTTAACAAAAGAAGAAAGACGTGCTATGTTTTGGGCTATGGTATCAGCAATGATTCCAATCGTTGTGATCATTATCATAGGAGCTTTCTCAGCTTTTCTATTTTTAGATTTAGTTTGGCTTTCATAGAAAAATTAAAATGGCAGATGATTGGTTTAAAAGCCTACAGTATACTAGCGATTATTTTAGTATACTGTAGGCTTTTTTAGACTAGCTAAAAAGAAAGGTGACAAAATAAGATAAAACATGATATAATTACACCTAAAATACTATATAAACTTTCGTATAAGTTTGGCGATATGGGCCAAAAG
>JAVVPO010000007.1:30001-64861 GCA_036655715.1 Cellulosilyticaceae bacterium
AAAAGGAGCTAGAATAATGAAACTATTAGAAGATAAAATTGTAAATGAAGGCAGTGTAAAAGCAGGGGGCATATTAAAGGTGGATGGTTTTTTAAATCATCAGATGGATATCGTGTTATTTAATGAAATGGGCAAAGAATTAAAGAAACTTTTTGAGGGACAAGAAATTACAAAAATCTTGACAATAGAAGCATCAGGTATAGGTATTGCTTGCATTGTAGCACAACACTTTAATGTACCGGTAGTCTTTGCTAAAAAAGCAGAGTCAAAAAATTTAGATGGAGATATGTACACAAGTGAAGTGCATTCTTATACAAAAGGAAAAGACTATATTATTAGAGTGGCTAAGAAGTTTGTAAGCCATGAGGATAAAGTACTACTTATTGATGATTTCTTAGCTAATGGGAAAGCACTTATAGGCCTTATTGATATATTGGAACAAGCAGGAGCTAGTTGTGTGGGAGCTGGGATTGCTATTGAAAAAGGTTTCCAAAAGGGCGGAGATGAATTACGTGCTAAGGGATATACTATTCACTCTTTAGCTATTATAGATGAAATGGATGAAGATCACATACTCTTTAGAAATTAGGGTGAATAACCTCTATACTACCTCTGGGGAAAAAGTTATAATATAAAGAGGTTGATGCAGAGTAAGTGTAAAGGAGCGGTAATGGGAAAATTCAATGAAATAATAGAACGGGAAAAACAACTTATCAAAGTCAATACAAAACGTTATAATACAATAGGTAATCTTAGGCTTATAGCTATGGTTGTAGCTATTTATACAGGGTATCAAGCGATAGAGGGTAGCAATAGAGGCATTTTTTCGTTAGGAGCAGTAGCTTCTATTATAGCGTTTGCTTTACTATTTTATAAGCATAGTCAAATTAAAGAACAACTTAATTATGCTAAGGCACTTATAGCAATCAATGAGAAATACCTTATGCGTATACAAGGGGATTGGGTAGATTTTGAAGATATAGGGGAAGAATACAAAGAAGATAGTCATCCTTATGCTCTGGATTTAGATATAGTAGGAGAAAAATCTCTTTTTCAGATGATTAATACAACAGGAACGTGGTATGGTAGAGAGGCTTTGATAAAGACTTTGTTAAAGCCTGGCATGGATATACAGGAAATGATGAGTAAGCAACAAGTGATAAAAGAGTTAGGGAATAAGCTAGAATTATGTGAGCGAATAGAATACGCAAGTAAGAAAAGACTAAAGGTAGATAGAATGCCAAAGAAATTTCTTGATTACTGTATGCAAAAAGATAAAGACATTATCAAGAGTCAGTATAAGACATTGGTACGTATAATACCGCTGATAACACTGGGTGTTTGGGGCGCGGCTTATGTGGCTAATAACCAAGTACTTTTCATAGTAGGCATAGTACTTGCAACTACGGCGTATAGCCCAAGTGTTATTTATTTCTTTAAGTTTAATCACTTATTAGGTATGACTCGTGAGTTAGAGTGTCTACTAGGAAACTATACTCAGATATTAAGAGAGTTAGAGAATGAACAATTTCATAGTAAGAAGCTACAAGCATTAAAACAGTATCTATTTGATGAAAAAAATTCTGCAGCTAAAGGGATTAAACATCTTGAGAAAATTTCTTCAAAAGCCAATCTAACACAGCATCCCATACTGTCTATTCCATTAAATGCATTATGGCTATGGGACTGTAAAAGAATATTAGAATTACAAGAGTGGCAAAAGCAGTATGGTGAAGAGGTAGAGAAGTGGTTAGAAGCCATTGGTGAGATAGAGGCCTTAATGAGCCTAGCTGTATTACTTCATATAGATGAAACTGTGCATTTTCCTATGTTTAGTGATGAAAAAACACATCTACAAGGAAAAGCCTTAGCGCATCCGTTACTTAAACAAAATTTACGGATTGCAAATGATGTGACTATGGATCATAAGATTTTTGTTATAACAGGCTCTAATATGTCAGGGAAAACTACCTTTTTAAGGACGTTAGGTATTAATTTGGTATTAGCTTATAGCGGGGCACCAGTGTGTGCAGCACACCTAGAGTGTTCTAAATTAGCTATCTACACTTCTATGCGCATAAGGGATGATTTAAAAGAGGGCATATCTACTTTTTATGCGGAGCTTATGCGTATCAAGCAGATTATCGACGGAGCGGGTGAAGAAGAGGCAATGCTTTTTTTAATTGATGAGATCTTTAGAGGAACTAATTCAATAGATAGGATAGAAGGCGCAAAGAGCGTATTAAAATCTTTAAAAGGAAAAGGTGTCATAGGTGGCATTACAACTCACGATTTAGAATTATGCCAGTTGGCAGAGGAAGAAAGAATAGAAAATTATCATTTTACAGAAAGCTATGAAGAAGATAAGATTTTATTTGATTATAAATTAAAAGAAGGACCCTCTACATCCACCAATGCTAAGTATTTAATGAAAATGGTAGGAATAGAAGTTTAGAGAAAACTATAATAAGCAGCCTACTATCTACTTGATAAGGGGCTGCTTATTATAGTTTTTTTGTGTTAGTGAGGATGTCCGTCACAGTTACATATATGGTTTGGATCATCATGATCACCGCATTGGCATCTATGATCTGGATCATCGTGGCTACCACATTGACACTTGTGACCTGGGTCATCGTGATTACCATATGAATCATCATTAGAGTGAGTATGTGCCTCGTGAGGGAAATACATATCATCATCTTCTAACCAAGCATCCTCAGAAACAGGATGAGTTTGTTCATTCATACTAGCAAGTGCTTCAAAATAACCACCTTCTTCAAGGGCATTGCTTAAGTACATGGCTGTAAATAAGTTGCGCTTTGGATCTGATATGTTATTAAAACCTTGAAGAACATAAGTGTAGAATGTTTTATCATTCATACTTAGTGGCATAACACTCATAAAGTATTGCATACGTAGCTTACGCTCTTTTGGTGTGCTACTGGCTAGATACTCCTTAAGCTCACCTAAGAATTCTTTAAATACATTTTTTACGTCAAGGCAGTAAGGTTCATGTTTGGCTGTATCAAATCCAAATACATGAGTCACATCCATGAGTAAATACGTTTGAATAAGTGTGAAGAGTGGATCAATATCACTGGACTTACAAGCTTTAATATAGCTCGTATGAAGTTGCTCTTTGATATCACTGACACGTTCTGGTAAAGTTTCTAGGAAAATCTCTTTATCTTCAGCTTGAGATAAAATGTTTTGAAGGCTACAGTAAAGGTCATAGAAACTTACGTGCATATTTGTAAGGGCTTCAAAAGTAAGCCCATCATAGATGAGTAAATTGCTAAGGGTACAAATGACTTTGTAGAGACCATTAACTATTTGAATAGAGTTATCTAGCATTTCGTTAAGAAGCTCTGCATCCTCAAAGAAAATATCTGGATCAGATGTTTCTTTAATCTCTTCAATAGAAGTGGATAAGTCTACAAACTCTATGCCATAAGCTTCATACAAAGAGCCATCTAGTAATTGTTTTAAAACAGAGGTGAGAAGATGAGCACTTGCAGTGGTATCTTCTATATTAATTTTTTCTAAACTTTTCTCCACATAGGACAAGAAACTATCTTTTGTCATACGCATAGGAACGAATGGTAAAAGAGAAGCAGCGGCTACTTGGCGATCTTGAATATTTTTGCTAGCAAAGACAAAAGTCATACAGTCCTGAGATAATTTATCAAAGTCCATAGTTAGGGCATCTTCTTCATTTAATCCAAAATCCTCGTAAGTTGATTCAGATAAAGCATTATTTAAGTTAAATAATGAAGTAACATGTTGAAGCTCACGCTTGTAAGCGTTTAAACTACGATATTTAGTTTCTAAAGTACCTCTAAAGGTAACTAATTTTTTTGCATAGGCTTCTTTGAAGTCCTCATCTGCGCCGATAAGCGAAGAAAGAGATAAAAATAGAGTTTTGATTTCAGTAGCTATTTCAGAAGTCTCTTCATCTAGGTAGTGAATAGTAGGAAAGAGAGGGTTCTTTAAAATATTTAAGTATTCATCTATAAAGGAAATATAGGAATAAGAAATAGCTGTGAAAACAGATGATTGATTTTTTTGCATGAGTAAGGCTCCTTTCGAAAGTTATCTCTACTAAGGATATACAATTTTTGTGAGATTGACAAGCTATAAATAGATAAGATGTAAAAAAATGGATAAATTGATTGAAAATTTAGGATAATTATATTAATATAATAAGAAAGGGGGAAAATAAATGAATGAACTATTAAGGATTAAAAATGGGGAATCTAAGAATCCTCATGCATTTTTAGGAATGCATCAAGAAGTCACGGAAAGTAAAGAGCACCTAGTAGTCAGAGTTTTTTGTCCAGATGCAAAAGAAGTAACTGTTGTACATATGAATGATAAAACAAAAAAATATAAACTAGCTGCCATAGATGAAGATGGCTACTTTGAAGGAATTATGGGAAGACGAAAGATCACTTTTCCTTATTTACTAGAATGTAAGGGTGAAAATAATACTAAATGGAGTTACATAGATCCTTACCAATTTAGCCCATTAATAACAGATTTAGACTTACATCTCTTTGGTGAAGGGAATCACTATGAGATATATAACAAATTAGGGGCGCATTTTGAAAGTGTGGGTCAAGTAGAAGGTGTGTATTTTGCTGTATGGGCACCTGCTGCTAAGAGGGTGAGTGTAGTCGGGGAGTTTAACAACTGGGATGGTAGAAGACATGCTATGAGGCTTGTAGAGAGTCATGGGGTATGGGAACTGTTTATACCTGGACTTGCTGAGGGTGATGTGTACAAGTATGAGATTAAAATACAAGATGACACCGTGATTTATAAAGCAGATCCTTATGCTAATTGGAGTGAGGTAAGGCCTCATACAGCCTCTAGGGTATGCGATATGAGAAAGTATAAGTGGCATGATAGTAAATGGATGGAGAAAAGAAAGGACAAGCAGTATGTAAGCGAGCCTGTGTCCATTTATGAAGTACATATAGGATCATGGAAAAAACATTTAGATGGAAACTTTTATACTTATAGAGAGATGGCAGATGATCTAGTTAAATACTTATTGGAGATGAATTATACACATGTGGAACTACTAGGCGTTATGGAGCATCCTTTTGATGGCTCATGGGGATATCAAGTGACAGGATACTTTGCACCAACGAGTAGATATGGAACACCAGATGATTTTAGGTATTTTGTAGATACTATGCATGCTAAAGGTATTGGGGTATTGCTAGACTGGGTACCTGCTCATTTTCCAAGAGATGCTTTTGCATTAGAAAAATTTGATGGAACAGCGCTTTATGAACATTTCAATCCTATACAGGCTAATCATCCACAGTGGGGAACTCTTATCTTTAATTATGGAAGAAATGAAGTGGCTTTATTCCTTATAGCTAGCGCACTATCTTGGCTGGAGCATTATCACCTAGATGGACTTAGAGTAGATGCGGTCGCCTCTATGCTTTATCTGGATTATGGCAGAGAAGGTGGGAAGTATATCCCAAATAGTCAAGGTGGAAGAGAGAATTTAGAAGCTGTGGAATGTCTTAAAAAGCTTAATACCATTGTATATGAAAAGCATCCAGGTGTTATGATGATTGCCGAAGAATCTACTTCTTGGAAAGGGGTTACAGCCCCAGTGTATTATGAGGGACTTGGGTTTGGTTTTAAGTGGAATATGGGATGGATGAATGACTTCCTTGATTATATGAAACAAGATCCGCTATATAGAAAGTATCACCATAGTAAAATCACTTTTAGTCTGATGTATGCGTTTAATGAAAACTTCGTACTTCCCTTATCTCATGATGAAGTGGTACATGGAAAGAGTTGTATGCTTTACAAAATGCCAGGAGATATGTGGCAGAAGTTTGCTAACTTAAGAGCGGCTTATGGCTATATGTTTATGCATCCAGGTAAGAAAATGCTCTTTATGGGCAATGAATTTGCACAGACAAGAGAGTGGAGTGAAGAAAGAGAACTGGATTGGTATTTATTACAGCATGAACCACACGAGCAAATGAGACAATATATGAAAGATTTAAATATTTTCTATAGAAAATATAGTTGCCTATGGGAAATAGATAATTCTTATAAAGGATTTGAATGGATTGACTGTGATAATAAAGAGACAAGTGTCATTTCCTTTGTGAGAAAAGGAAAAAAAGATAATGATAGATTAGTGGTAGTAATAAACTTTACACCTGAGGTATGGCAAGATTATAGAATAGGGGTAGAGAAGATAGGGGAATACAAAGAAGTATTTAATAGTGATGCCATTTGCTATGGCGGAAGTGGCATCCAAAATGGCATACAAACTTCAGAGGAAGTGCCATGGAATGATAGAGAATACAGTATAAGTATGACAGTGCCACCTTTGGGAATCAGTATATTCAAATGGCAAGAAAACGTAAAAGGCAACTAGGAAATAATAAAATGATAAAGGTCACTAGAGGTAAGCTCTATTGGCCTTTTATCAAAAAAATAATGAGGCAGAATGGTTTAGACTGGATAAATAGGGTTATACTTCAAGAAAAGACACTAGGCAGCACTTAGTGGAAGGAAGTAAGGGAAGTGGGAGCTTGAATATTATAGAGATTACTACGATAGACAGCCCTAGAGAAACCATAGTATACAACCTAACTTGTAACAGAATGCATGCTAGAATTGCTTCAACAAGACAAGAAGATTTTTATTATTTTTTGGTTAACAATCCTTTGCTTATAGATTATGTCATTATAGGGCTTAATCAGCCTTATCGTAATACATTATATGCGTTATATCCTGGTGCTAAGATATGTATAAGACCACACAGCATTCAAGATGTATTTGGGGAAGTACTGGGCATAGATGATCAATTTTATGAGGAAGTAGCGGTCACAGGGGTAGGGGCGTGCAATGATATTTTTATAATGACACACAAATTCATTCATGACTTTTATAAGCAGACGAATAAACAAAATGCTCTAGACCTTTATCGTGAGTGGGTAAGTGAAATGCCATTAGGCATTCCTTGGCTTTATCGGTTGATAAGAATCATGGAATTTTATATGGAAGAAATCTTAATGTATTTTGAATTAAAGGATATGGAAGGTACTACTTTGAAAATAAATAGATAGAATAAATTAAAATATAAGTGAATAAAATATATAATATATTGAAAATGTTTAGAAAATATGATATAGTAGGAAAGTGGTTATAAGCTGAAATAACTCAGTCGGTAGAGTACCTCACTCGTAATGAGGAAGTCGAGGGTTCGAATCCCTTTTTCAGCTTTATCAAGGACTTACGTAGATAAGCCTATAGGTTAGAGTCGTGGTTATATGTGATTTTGACGTAGTTGATTGGAAGATAATAAGCACACTCTAAGTTAGACTAGAGTGTGCTTATTATCTTTTTTTTATTACATTTTATCTTAGCTAGGAGCAGAGTGAAGCTAAGAAGTTTTTTGCACTAGCTAAATGAGCAGATACAGCTTCTGGGCTAGGACCCCCTGCTACTTTTCTTTCTTTCACACAAGTTGTAAGGGAGATAGCTTCGTAAATATCTTCCTCAAAAAGTGGATGAATAGCATGATATTCTTCAAGTGATAAATGTTCAAGACCAATCTTTCTTTGACTACAGTAAAGAACTAATTCACCGATGACTGCATGAGCATCACGGAAAGGCATACCTTTTTTGACAAGGTAGTCGGCTGCATCGGTGGCATTAGTAAAGCCTGTAGAAGCACTGCTATACATTTGTTCTTTATTAATGCTAATGGTTTGAAGCATAGCAGTAAAAATAGGTAAACACATCTTGATGGTATCTATACTATCAAATACGCTTTCTTTATCTTCTTGCATATCTTTGTTATAAGCTAGAGGAAGTGCCTTCATAGTCGTAAGAAGCGCTATTAAATTACCGTAACTACGGCCACATTTCCCCCTTACAAGTTCAGCAATATCAGGATTTTTCTTTTGAGGCATAATAGAACTGCCTGTGCTATAGGCATCATCTATTTCAATAAAGCGGAATTCATGAGAGTTCCAAAGTATGATTTCCTCACAGAAACGGCTAAGATGCATCATAGTAGTAGAAATGCAATAGAGTATATCCAAGCAGAAATCCCTATCTGATACCCCGTCTAAACTATTTTCACAAATCCTATCAAAGTGAAGTAAAGTAGCCGTATACTCTCTATCAAGTGGATAGGTAGTAGTGGCAAGTGCTCCTGAGCCTAGAGGAGAACTATTTGCCATAGAAGAGGCAAAACTTAGCTTCATATAATCTCTTTTAAACATTTCAAAGTATGCCATAAGATGATGAGCAAAGGTAATAGGCTGAGCACGCTGCAAGTGAGTATAACCTGGCATAAGTGTATCTATATGATTTTCTGAAAGTGTAACAAGAGCCTGAAGCAGCGTATCTAGTAGGAGTTGAATAGATTTGATTTCTTCTAGGATATACATGCGCATATCTAAAGCAACTTGATCGTTACGGCTTCTTCCTGTATGTATTTTCTTTGCAACATTGCCAAGCCTACCTATAAGGATAGATTCAATATTCATATGAATATCTTCGGCGCTGATGTCAAAGGCAATATGACCCTTTTCGATATCAGCAAGGAGAACAAGAAGGGCTTCTTGAATCTCCTTACATTCATCAGAAGAGATAATAGATTGTTTAGCTAGCATGGCTACGTGAGCATGACTACCTAAAATATCTTGTTTGTAAAGACGTGCATCAAAAGAGATGGACGAATTAAAATGGTCTGTTAAAGTATCTGTTTCTTTGGTGAAACGGCCGCCCCAAAGTTTCATAGTATCACTCCTAGTCGTTAAGTTGTTGTTTCATTAATGCACGTACTTTAAGTGGCAAGCCATAAAGTGTAATAAAGCCACCAGCATCTTTGTGGTCATAAAGGTCTCCTGTTGTGAAACTAGCTAAATCTTCACTATATAAAGAATAAGGAGACTTAGCACCCTGCGAGATAACGTTACCTTTGTAAAGTTTAAGTTTCACAGTACCTGTGACTACTTCTTGCGTACTTGTAACAAAAGAGCCTAAAGCTTCGCGAAGTGGTGTAAACCATTTACCATTGTAAATAAGATCTGCATATTCTAAGGCTACGTTTTGTTTGAATCTGTAAGTCTCACGGTCTAAAGTAAGGTGCTCGAGTTCTTCGTGGGCTTTATAAAGAATCGTTCCGCCTGGTGTTTCATACACGCCACGAGATTTCATACCGACTACACGGTTTTCTACGATATCTTCTATACCAATCCCATTAGCACCACCAAGTTTATTAAGTGCTTCAAGAAGTGAAGAAGGATCCATAGCTTCATCATTAAGATGGGTTGGAATACCTTTATTAAAAGTAAGCGTAATAAGAGTAGGCTCATTAGGCGCAGACTCAGGAGATACACCGAGTTTAAGTAAAGCTTCATAGTTTGGAGCATTAAATGGATCTTCAAGGTCCAAACCTTCGTGAGAAATATGCCACATATTACAATCACGACTATAACTATCTTCTTTTTTCATCGGAACTGGAAGGCCGTGTGCTTCAAGATAGGCAATCTCTTCGTCACGAGACGTAATATCCCATATACGCCATGGCGCAATGACTTTAAGATGTGGTGCAAGGGCTGCAATGCCAAGTTCAAAACGGATTTGATCATTTCCTTTTCCTGTACAACCATGACAAATGCTTGTAGCACCTTCTTGAAGAGCGATACGTACTAAAGTTTTTGCAATAACAGCACGAGCAATAGAAGTACCTAGGTAATATTTAGATTCATAAATAGCTCCAGATTGAATCATAGGGAAAACATATTCTGTCATAAACTCATCTTTAACATTTTCTACATAAACTTTACTTACCCCCATGCTGAGCGCTCTTTCTTCAAGACCTATAAGCTCGGCATCTTGCCCTACATTAATACAGACTGCAATAACATCAAAATCATAGTTTTCTTTAAGCCATGGGATAATAACAGATGTATCGAGTCCTCCGGAATAAGCTAAAACAACTTTTTCTTTCATAATAAATCCTCCTAAATTATAAATATAAGTATTTATGAATAATTATACATTATTAAAATAAAAAATCAAGAGGCAAATATAATTTCTACATAATATTTTATTAAAATGTAAAGTTGTAAGAGAAAAATAATTTTTGTGCAGATAACAAATAATCGGTTAGATAATTTGTCCTAAAACACAATAGAAAAAAGCAAAATTATATAGTATACTTAATTTACTAAAATGATTTGCATCGAAGGAGGAAGAAAATTGAGAATATTCGACATGGATGGTCCTATATATAAAATAGGTACAGAGCTAGCTGATATTATGATTTTAACTTTATATTGGTTTATTTGCTGTATACCTATTATTACAATAGGTGCCTCAACAAGTTCACTATTTTATGTGTATGGCAAGAAAGCAAGAGATGAGGATGTATATGTAACCAAAGATTTCTTTAAAAGTTTCACTGAAAACTTTAAGCAATCTATACCTATTACAATCATTTTACTCGTATTGTGGGTAAGTGTAAGTATGTATCTAAGCATCTTATTAGCCTATGCAGGGCAAGCACCTACTTTGTTAGCGGGTGTAGCTTTATTCTTTACGATTGAAGTAACGGTAATGAGTGTGTATATTTTAGCACTACTTTCTAGGTTCTATATGAAGTTATCTAGTTTGTTCATGACAGCGTTTGTGCTTGCACATAAGCATTTATTAACAAGTCTTATGATTATAGTAACCTTTGTAGTTCTAACTTTTGCAACACTATTTATACCTATTTTAATGTTTGTGTTCCCAGCATTAGTCGTAGCAGTATTATCTTTCTTTATACAAAAGGTATTTACTAAGCATATTGAAGATGCAGCGCAGCAACAAGAAGAAGATAGTGTAGACGTAGAAGAAATAGGGTTAGAAGAGCTAGAAATAGAAGAAAACAAAGTAGCAACCGACCCAGTTAAACCAGATGAAGAAGATAAAGAAGAGAATGATCATGTAGAAGAGGAAGATAAAGATTTCTTAAAATACATATAACAAGAGTTGGGGGAGATTAGAAATGTCAGAGTGGAGAATAGAAACGAATCTTATACAGGGTGGATATGCTCCGAAAAATGGTGAACCACGAGTATTACCTATCTATCAAAGCACAACTTATAAGTACGATTCAACAGAGCATGTTGCCAAATTATTTGACCTTCAAGTACCAGGGCATATGTACTCAAGAATTAGTAATCCAACCGTAGAAGCATTAGAGAGCAAGATAGCTTTACTTGAAGGCGGGGTAGGGGCCTTATGTACTTCATCAGGGCAAGCAGCTTCTATGGTGTCTATCTTAAATCTATGTGAAGCAGGGGATCACTTTATTGCACTAAATACTATATATGGAGGAACCTACAACCTATTTGCAATTACTCTTAAAAAAATGGGCGTAGAAGTCACTTTTGTATCTCCAGAAGCAACTAAAGAAGAGATAGAAGCCATGATTAGACCAAATACAAAAGCAATCTTTGGAGAGACTATCGCAAATCCTGCATTAGTTGTAATGGATATTGCTTACTGGGCAGACATTGCACATGAGCACGGGATACCGTTAATCGTAGATAGTACCTTTGCAACACCGTGTTTATGTAGACCTTTTGAGCATGGGGCAGATGTCGTTGTTCACTCAACGACAAAATACATGGATGGGCATGCAACAAGTGTTGGTGGCGTGATTGTAGACGGTGGCCGATTTGATTATACAAACGGAAAATTCAAAAGCTTTACAGAGCCAGACCCATCTTACCATGGATTAGCTTATGCCCAGGCATTTGGACCTGCTGCGTATATTACAAAAGCACGTGTACAGTTTATAAGAGATATGGGGAATTATCTTAGTCCACAAAATGCATTTTTAACTAACTTAGGCCTTGAGACCCTTCATCTTCGCATGGAAAGACACTCTGAAAATGCATTAAAAGTAGCGAAGTACCTAAAAGTTCATGAAGCGGTAGAATCTATAAGCTATCCGTTACTCGAAGGGGATAGCCAGTACGAAAAAGCTACTAAGTATTTAACAAAAGGAGCAAGCGGGGTTATTTCCTTTGTGATTAAAGGTGATAGAGAAACAGCAGTGAAGTTTATGGATAGCCTAAAACTTGCAAATATCGTTGTACATGTGGCAGATGTAAGAACAGCAGTACTTCACCCAGCCAGTTCAACACATAGACAATTAACAGATGAGGAGCTTATTAACTGTGGTATTAGCCCTACAATGATTCGCTTAAGTGTAGGAATAGAAAATGTAGAAGATATTATAGAAGACTTAGAACAAGCTTTCAATCAAATAGGCTAATAGAAGGGCTTTAAGATGTATTTCTTAAGGCCTTTCCTGTTGTAACATGAATAGAAGATAATTTTCTTGGTTAAAATGGAAGAAAAAGAGCTTAAATTCAAAAAAAATTCATATTCATATAGTAGAATGACATTATTTCATGATAGGAAGGTGATTAAATGACAGGCGTTGGTGACTTTTTTTTAAACGTATTTTTAATAATGATGTTAGTGAGTTTATTTAATTTAGTTAGATATATGTTCAAGATAAGAAAGATAATGAAGGTTAATAAAGATAATCCAAATATTAAAGGCATATCTATTGTAAATGGCCAAGTGAAAGTTATAGAAAATGAAGCCTTTCCACCTGTTCAAGATATAGAAAAGGATTTAGTGACAGATCCAGAGTGCGGGATAGAGCTTGAGAAAAAAGATGCTTATCGTATTTTTAAAAATGGAAAAGAATACTTTTTCTGTTCTTGGGAATGTAGAGAAAAGTTTTTAGCAAATGCCAAATAACACTTGTTTAATACAAGTGTTATTTTTTTTGCCTTTAAGGCACATAATATCATTTAATAGACTGAAAGTACTTGAAGGAGACGTGAAAAATGAGAAAAAGCTTAAAAAGTACATTCAAAAGGTTAATGCTCATAAGTAGTATTTGTATGTGTTTGAGCTTCGTAGGAAACAAAGTGGTAGCAAGTGAAGTGCCAACTAATAAAGTGAGCGGAAAACCTGCCTATGTCATTATTATTATAGATGATTGGGGTAATAACATGGCAGGTTCAGAGGAGATGCTTAAATTACCTATTCCTTTAACTGGAGCTGTTATACCAGGTATGCCATTTGACAAACAAGATGCTAAAAAATTACATGATGCAGGAAAAGAAGTGATACTTCATGTACCCCTTGAACCTGAGCAAGGTAAAGCAAGTTGGCTAGGGCCAAAGGGGATTACTGTAGGAATGTCTGAAGAAAAGATAAGAAATCTATTGGATGAAGCCAAGGAGACGATTCCTTATCTAAAAGGCATGAATAACCATATGGGGTCTAAAGCTATGAAAAATGATAGGATAGTGAAAAATCTTATGAAATTTGCAGCTGAAAATAATTTGTACTTTGTAGATAGTGGCACAACAAAAACAACTTTATCTGAGAAATATACAAAAGAAAACAATCTATCTTTCTTAAAGCGAGATGTTTTTTTAGATAATACACCTTCTCCAGAATATGTAAAAAATAAGCTGAGAGAACTTGAAGAAATAGCTAAGGAAAAGGGCTATGCCATAGGTATAGGACATGTAGGACCTCAAAAAGGCCCTCAGACAGCTAGAGCCCTCAAAGAACTTATACCACAAATGCAAAAAGAGGGCATTACATTTATAACAGTTAGCCAGCTTTTGGAAATGGGTTTAGTTACTAAGTAGACAAAACTTAAACAAGAATCTATAATTATATTAATATAATTAATAGCTTAAGGAGATAAATATGGAATTAAATTCAATTAAAGGATATACTCTTGAAACTTCAGAGTATATAAAAGAGATAGATGGAACGGCTTATATTTATACACATGATCAAACAAAGGCAAAAGTACTTTATATCGCCAATGATGACCCACACAAAAGTTTTGGAATAGGTTTTAGAACACCGCCACACGATAGCACAGGGGTACCACATATTATTGAGCACTCTGTATTATGTGGCTCAAGAAAATTCCCACTTAAAGATCCCTTTGTAGAACTTGCAAAAGGTTCACTTAATACGTATTTAAATGCCATGACTTATCCAGATAAAACACTTTATCCGATTTCAAGTCAAAATGATACAGACTTCCATAACTTAATGGATGTTTATCTCGATGCAGTATTTTTCCCTAATATTTATAAGAGTAAGCATATTCTCATGCAAGAAGGATGGAGATATCATTTAGAAGATGAGGCAGATGCCCTAGAGTACAAGGGGGTTGTATATAATGAGATGAAGGGAGCTTTTTCATCTCCTGAAGAAGTTATCTTTAGAAAGATAAAGGAAATACTTTTCCCGGATACAACTTATGCCAATGAGTCAGGAGGATCGCCTGAATTTATCCCAGATTTAAGTTATGAAGACTTTATAGGCTTCCATAAAAAGTACTATCAACCTTCCAATAGTTATATTTGTCTATATGGGGAGTTAGATATTGCTAAGGAGTTAGATTTCATAGATAAGGAATACTTAAGCCATTTTGAGTATCAAAAAGTAGATTCAGAGATTAATAAGCAGCAAGCTTTTGATAAACCTGTAGAAAAGTCATTTCCTTATTCTGTATCAGAAGAAAAAGAAAATCAACTGTATCTTTCCTACAACTTTGTTATTGGAGAAATAACAGATCCAAAGCTTATGTTATCAATGTCTATTCTAGAATATTTACTACTAGATACACCTGCATCACCACTTAAAAAAGCACTTATTAAAGAAGGTATTGGAGAAGATGTATTTGGCGTATTCCAGACACATATGAGACAGCCAATCTTCAGTATTATAGCTAAAAATGTGTCACCAGCTAAAAAAGAAAGATTTTATGAACTCATTGATACAACTTTGGCTCAAATCGTCAAGCAAGGTGTACCTAGTGAATTGCTAAATGGAGCACTTCAAGTGAAAGAATTTGGATTAAGAGAAGGTGACTCAAGAGGATACTCTAAAGGACTCTTTTATTTCATAGGCTGTATGAAAACTTGGTTATATGATGCAGATCCAACCATGTACCTTAAATATGAAGAAAGCTTAGAAGAAATGAATAGCTTAAAAACAAGTGGCTATTTTGAAGAAGTGATACAAAAATATTTATTAGATAATAAACATATAGCTAAAGTAGAACTTTATCCACAAGTAGGATTAGATACTCAAATGGAAGAAAAAGTAACACGTAAATTAAGTGAGACTAAGGCATCTTGGACTAGTGAAGAGGTTCAGGCGCATATAGAAGAGACAAAGACATTTAATGCCTATCAAAATCAGGAAGATACAGAAGAAGCTATTCAGAGTATTCCAATCTTAACAAAGGATCAATTGGAAAAAGAGCCTATGTTCCCAAGATTTGAGCTGCGTGAAGATAAAGCGAATAAATATATTGTGACACCAATCTTTACAAATAAAATTACCTATATGAGCTGGTTCATTGATTTAGTAGGGATTGAAGATAAGTATATGCCTTATTTAGGAATGCTTGTAGGGATGTTAGGGAAAATCAATACTAAAAACTATAGCTATGAAGCATTATCTACGTATGTCGATGAAAATATAGGGGGTATAGAATATCATATCCAAGCGCTCCATAACTTAAATCATGAGAATCAAAGTAGAAGAATGTTTATTGTCAAATCTAAAGCGCTTACAGATAAGTTAGATGCGCAATTAGAGATTATGCATGAGGTAATCTGTCAGACGCAAATAGAAGATAAAGTGCGCCTATTAGAAATCATAAGAGAAATGAAATCTATTATGGAAATGGGACTAAGTGGAGATGGACACAAGGTAGCATCAGGTCGTTTACTTTCTCACTTTACACAGACAGAGCTATTTGAAGAAGAAACAAAAGGGTTAACTTTTTACCATTTTGTATTAGATATAGAAAAGAACTGGGAAGCTAGACAAGATGAGATATTAGAAAACTTACAAAATGCTTATGCTTACTTAAATAATAGATTACGTTATACAGTAGGACTCATTGTAGATGAAGAAGCTGCAACGTATAGTACTGAAAAAATTCAAGCAGCATTAGAGCAGATGCCAGAAGTTATAGTAGAGCCACTTGTTAGCGGCTTTAAACAAAGTTCTATACAAGAAGGCTTAGTGTATCCAGGTAATGTAAACTACGTGGCTATGGGGTATAATTTCAAGGCAGATGGCTATGCTTACAGTGGTAGCATGCAAATGCTTAAATCTATTTTATCTATGGATTATCTATGGACAAAAGTAAGAGTTAAAAATGGAGCCTACGGATGTTTTGCAGATTTTAGAAAAAGCGGGAATATGTTCTTTACTTCTTACAGAGATCCTAATGTAAAAGAAACATTAGAAGCTTATCGCGGGGTGCCTGAGTATGTAGCTCAGATTAACTTATCAGAAAGACAACTTGTGCAGTATCTCATTGGTACAATAAGTGGACTGGATTTCCCATATACACCTTATACAGAAGGCTCAGCAGCTCAGATGTACTATTTTGTAGATGTGGATAAAGAAGAACTTCAAAAATCAAGAGACGAATTATTTAATACGACAAATGAAACACTTCGTGAGTTTGCTCCAATGATTCAAAAAGGATTAGAAAAAAATCAATATTGTATCTTTGGCAATACAACAAGTATAGAAGACAATAAAGATTTATTTACACAAATTACAAGAGTTTAATAAGTAGATAAGTAGTAATAAGGGATGTCTTAGATGACTTAGATAGACTATTTGCCTAAAAAGAGAGCATGCTTTTTGGTAAGGCTATCGGTGATTTAGGAGGTCCCTTCTTTTTGCTAGGCTTAGCATTGAATAAGAGAAGATTTAATGGTAAAATTTAAATAATAAAATATTATAGGCAAAGGGGATTATATGCTAAGGAATAGGTGTAAACTTAAATATAAGCTAAGCGAAACAGAAGGACAAGTATCTGTTATTGTAGATTACTTTAATATAGGACCTAACAAGAAGGAGGTTAGATATAAACTTTTTCATGACCTACTAGAAGATAATGGTATGATCATTCAAGTGAATACAAGGCTTATTTTGTCTGGTGAGCGACTAGAACCTAAAGCATTTATCGATAAATTATTAGAAAAAATTAATAAATATAAGCTAAAGTATGTTATTAATAGAACAAATGGGGAAATTTATAGAATGGGGCTAGGTAGACTGTTTAATCTGAAGCAGACAACGACAGGTGTAGTCTACAAAGTAGAATTTTACATTTCACCTCGGACTTTTACACAGGAGTTATTTGAAGAACTGTTAGAAACTTATGATGTGAAATGCTTTATTTGTAAAAAAGAGATAGATATTGAAGAAACTATGGAACTGTTTTACTCTGGGATGATAGATGACAAAGACCAAAATGAATTTTTTGAAATGGCGTTCTATGATAATGTAAATATTGAACAAATGATTATAAAGGCCCCTGTTGATTACAGAGAAAAAGTAGTAAGAACCATAGAAAATGTAAAAGAATGTTGCAAATAAGGTAAAAGAGATATATAGTATAAAAGCTAGAATACATAAATAATGAACTAGAATCTTGGAAGACAAGCACATTAGGAGGCTTAGGATGGATTATTTGGGAAAAGTTGTTATTGTGACAGGTGCAGGCCAAGGAATTGGGGCATGTATTGCAACTGAATACGCTAAAAAGAAAGCTACAGTTGTGCTTGCAGAGATTGATGAAGAAGCAGCATTAGAAGTGATGCAGCAAATTGAAAATATAGGTGGAAATTGTAGAGTCATACAGACGGACGTATCGTCAGAGAAATCTGTTAAAAATATGATAGCCCAAGTCGCAGAGCGTTATGGCAAAATAGATATTTTGGTTAACAACGCGGCGATTGAGTCAGAGGGAACACTATTCACACGCAGTGTAGAATCCTTTGAGAAAGTTTTAAAAGTTAATGTAGTAGGTCCTTATATGTGTGCAAAGTATGCCGTACCCCATATGATGGGAGAAGGATGTAGTATTGTTAATATTGCATCGACTAGAGCCTTTATGAGTGAACCTCATACAGAGCCTTATTCGGCGTCTAAAGGTGCTATCGTAGCGCTTACGCATTCCTTAGCAAGTAGTCTTGCTCATAAAGTAAGAGTGAACTGCATTAGCCCAGGTTGGATTGACGTATCTGGATGGAAAAAGAAAAAAGATAGAAAGTTTATTACACTTACAGAAAAAGACCATAGTCAGCACCTTGTAGGCCGGGTTGGGGTGCCAGAAGATATCGCACAAGCTGTTCTTTATTTAACTAATGAACAGGCAGGCTTTATCACAGGATCCAATCTAGTAATCGATGGGGGAATGACTGTTAAAATGATTTATGCAGAGTAGGGGATGCAAATGATAAAGCAAAGTAGAGATTATATTGCAAAGCGCAAAAAACACTTTTTGATGATGTCAGGTATTTGGACATTAATCATCGTAGGGTTATTTTTGTTTGGTATTGCCATTACTAAAGATAGAGGCAATATGTTTACTGTTTTAGCAGCGGTTATGACACTCGGACTTGCACAGAATATAACAAGACTTATATCTTTTGGGAGATATAAAGATCCAAAAGAAAAGCATTCTAAGATATTAGATAATATGAAAGGAAGTTTAGGTATTTATCATAGTGCGGTTATACCTGATACGACAGCAACTGTATTTTTTGAACATATTGTTGTAACCTCTAGAAATATTTATTTTATCTCCAAAGATAAAGAAATGATTGAAAAAACAAAAGGTTGGTTGGCTGGTAGACTAGCCAATAAAGGCATAAACAGTGGGAATATTCATTTTATAATAGCGACAGATAGTAAAGGTATCAAAAATGCCTCTATTAAGATAGAAAAAGATGCTTGTTATACAAGCGAAGGTTTAGATAAGCATAACAAAATAATCGAAGCAATATTGATGTAGTAGGAGATTCAGATGAGAGAAGTAATCATATCCCCATTAGAAGCGAACCAAAGACTTGATAAGTTTCTAATGAAATATTTAAAGAAATGCCCTAAAAGCTATTTATATAAATGCTTTAGAACAAAAAAAATCAAATATAATGGTAAAAAGCCTCAAGGTAATGAGATGTTACAACAAGATGATTGTATTAAATTATTTATACCTGAGGAACAGCTTAAAGAGTTTGAAGAGATAAAAGTCGTTACAAAAACAAAAATTAGTTTTAAGACGGTTTATGAGGATGAAAATATATTGGTACTAGATAAACCGCTTGGACTCCTTACACAAAAAGACACAAAAGATGGGCATAGTTTAGGGGAAGAAGTACTTTCTTACCTTATGTCTAATGAAGGATATGATATAAAGGCTGCTAAGGGATTTGTCCCAGCACCTTGTAATAGACTAGATAGAAATACAGCAGGGCTTGTATTAGTAGGCAAAAACTTACCAGCTACTCAGTCTATTAGTGAAATGTTAAAAACAAAGCAGATATCAAAATATTATATGAGTATTGTATTAGGAAGAATGACTAAGCCTATCGTCCTTAAAGGATATCATATTAAAGAAGAGAAAAAAAATGAAGTAAAGATACTTGATTATCATGTAGAAGGCGCCAAACCTGTAGAAACAAGAATTGTACCCCTTCAATCTAATGGGAGATATACCTTGGTAGAAGTACAGCTTGTAACGGGTAAAACCCATCAGATTAGAGCGCATTTAAGCCAGATAGGGCATCCTATTATAGGGGATCCTAAGTATGGTGATAAAATAGAGAATCAATATTTTAAAGATAAATATGGACTAAGATATCAATTCTTATGTGCATACAAACTAAAGTTTGAATTATGCGCATCACCCTTTGAGTATTTACAAGATAGAGTATTTACTGTTCATTCACCTAAAATCTATAGTGAGATATGTAAAGGTGAAGGATTGTTAGCTCTCTAAAAAATAGATTACCCTACAAAATGGGTAGTCTATTTTTTTAGAGATTAAGCAGAGAGCTGTTTAAGGTTCTCTGATAGAGAAGCATAGCTGGGGACTTTAATTTGAATTAAAGGTGTAAAGTTGTTAGAATGGTTACAAGCATAAGTCTGTTGGGTATTAAGAAGAGCCGCGGTATTTTGGATAAGCGTAGGATCTTCTAATTTCTTCGCACATTCTAAAGCAGACCGATAATCTTTGATGCGTAAAAAAAGCTTAAAGGAGTCGGCATAACTCTTTTGAAAATAAAGAACGGTAGCAATGTCTTCAACTTGTCTAAAGCCATGGGCTCTATGCAGTGGATTAGGACATTTGTAGAAACAGTCTATAGCATAAACAAACTGAAATTTTTGTAAATAGCACAAACCTGCCTCAAAGAAATGACATTCTTTTTTGTAGAGTTTAGCAGCATGAAGTGGATTAAAGTAGGAGTAAAAGTAAGCAGCTTTGAGATAGTTACCTATTTTTTCAGAAAGTAAGGCACCTTCTTTATAGTATTTATGATGATCGGCAATTTGGAGAGCTTCTGAAATTAAGCCAAGTTTTTCGTAAGTTTTGATAAGTTGTCTATGAGCTGCGCAAGTTTTAAAACAATGAAGGGCTTTATCATAATTTTTAATTCTGTAGTATTTAATACCCGCTTCTAAATACAATTTTTTCTTTTCAAGCACAGAAGCTTGTCTACGTACAGGGTATTTAAAGAATACAAAACGCCTATAAAAAAGCCAAAAAATAAATCTTATGTATTTTAACATAATACACCTCCTAATGGTAGTTAATATAATTTTACCATATATTTACAATAAATCAAGAAAGAAGGAAGAAAATGGCATATTGGAATACAAGAGGCTTAAGAGGTAGCGAACTAGAGGAAATGATTAATGCAACCAATGATTTGTATAGAACTAAAAATCTAGCATTAATTCAGAAGATACCAACGCCTATTAAGCCTATTAATATTGATAAAACACAAGGGGTTATCACGCTAGCCTATTTTGAACAAAAAAGTACTGTAGACTACATAGGTGTCGTACAAGGGGTTGCTATTTGCTTTGATGCAAAAGAAACGGCAAAGGAATCCTTGCCTATTGCCAATATTCACTTACATCAAATAGAGTTTATGAATGACTTTGTAAAGCAAGGAGGAGAAGCCTTTTTGATTGTATATTTCAAAAGATATGATGAATACTTCTTTTTGCCGATAGAGAAAATTATTCCTTACTATGAGAATTCTTTAGTTGGAGGAAGAAAGTCTATACCATACAAGGATTTTGATAAGGAATACCTGATTCCTGTACAAGGTGGATTTTATCTGAATTACATTAAGACACTATCTAAGTATTTGGATCAAAAGGATAAAGAGTAAAATAGAAAGTTAAACATAAAAGGGGTATAAAACAATAAAAGTCTGACAATAATCCAGTTGAGGTGATGGCATATGAGAAAAGCAATCCTTGGTGGGATTATTTTTTTTACAATGATAGTGATTACAGCTTGTTCGGGAAAAGATGTAATCACTCAGCAAGTAGGATTAGAACAGATGGAATTAAAGAAGCAAGATATAGAAGTTTATATTCAGCAAGAGGTTACAAGTGGGCTTTGCGAACCAGAATCTGGTGTTTATCTAGGAGCATACGTTGAGAAAAATATTAACTTAGATAATAATATTAAGAATTTTGAACAGACAATAGGACATGAGCAGGCTTTTAGAGTTTTTCAATATAGTGGGTTAGGTAGTGTGGGGTCAAGTGATATCTTGGCATGCATAGCAAACAAACAAACGCCTTATATCAAGGTAATGATGGATGAGAATTATGATACCAGCCAGATTTATCAAATGATAGGAGACATAAGGTCTTCTTATAGTAGTACGATTTTTATTGAGTTATACCCTGTTACATCAAAGGTGAATAACCCAGTAGAGTATAAGCAGCATTATGAAGAGGCTTATAAGATTATTAAGAAGTATATTAAAAATGCTGTGATTGTATGGAGTGTTGACTTAGAAAAATCACAAGAATCCATGAGTTATTATCCTGGGAATCATTTGGTGGATTGGGTGGGGATGAATATTTATTTACCTCAATATAAAGGTGAGAAAGCTTATAACCCAGCTATTCATCAGAGTATAGACTTTTGGTACAAAAATTTTCAAGATAAAAAGCCTATGCTTATCTCTTCGTTAGCTGTCTCTTATTTTTCAAGGGTAGATCATACTTATGCTATAGAAGCTGCAAAAAATAAGTTAAATTTATTTTATACAGATATAGTCCATGCTTATCCGCGTATTAAAGGAATCTTATATATAGACGTAGATATGAAAGAAGTAAGCAAAGAGGGGCTTGAGGATTATAGGATTTCATCCCATTCTCAGATCATGTCACATATGAAAGAAATACTAGCAGATGGTATCTTTTTACACGAAGTAAAGAAATCAGAAGGAGAAACTCAAAAAGAATATCTGAAATATACTGTACCGGCTATTACGCATAGTGGGAAAACTTATATCCCAGAAGAGTATACCCAAAATCTGTTTGGAGGTGTGAAGATAAAGGCTGTAGAACGAATAGAGGACTTAAGTGGCAATGTCTATTATAGCCTGAATCAGCTGATAGAACATACCCCTGCATATTATACCAAATAAAATATTTAAAATTTATCATTTACTTGACCCTTTTCCCATATATTTTATATGAACGGAAGTATACGTTTAAAAGGAGTGGTAGCAATATGGTAGATTTTTCTAAAATGATATGGGAAGATAGACAATCAAGGAAAGCTACTGGGTTTGAGGGGACTTTCCTTGACTATTTACATAAGTTACAAGAAGATCCTAGTGTACATAAGCTAGCCCATGAGCGGATTTATGAATTACTTATAAATCCAGGTGTTGAAGTAGTAAGAACAGAAGAAGATGCAAGGCTTAGACGGATTTATGGTAAAGATATCATTAAGCGATATAAGTTCTTTAATGATAACTTCTTTGGCATTGATACAACACTTATGAAGATTGTAAGGTATTTTCATTCAGCAGCCATGAGAGGAGAAGAATCTAGACAAGTGCTTTATCTAGTAGGGCCAGTAGGAGCTGGAAAATCCTCTATTATAGATGCGATTAAAAACTTACTAGAAGAAAGCAGCCCAGTCTATGCACTTAAGGACTGTCCTATGAGAGAAGAACCCCTTCATCTTATACCAAAGCATAACCGCAAGAATTTTGAAGAAGTACTGGGGCTAAAGATAGAGGGAGACTTATGCCCTGTATGCCGTTACAAACTTATTCATGAATATAGTGGTGAATATGAAAAATTTCCTGTTGTACAAACCAATTTTTCTATCCGTTCAAGAAAAGGTATTGGTGTTGTACCACCGGTTGATCCAAACAATCAAGATACGTCTGTACTCGTTGGGTCTGTAGATATCTCTAAGATGGATCTTTATCCTGAAGATGATCCAAGAGTATTATCACTAAATGGCGCATTTAATGCAGGAAATAGAGGCGTAGTAGAATTCATCGAAGTTTTCAAAAATGATGTGGAATATTTACATACTATGATTACAGCCACACAGGAAAAGAATATTCCATCACCAGGCAAGGGTTCTATGATTTACTTCGATGGTGTGATTTTAGCGCACTCCAATGAAGGCGAGTGGAATAAATTTAAGTCAGATCATACCAACGAGGCGATACTTGACCGTATTGTTAAGGTTGAAGTGCCTTATTGCTTAGAATTAAGCGAAGAAGTTAAGATTTATAAAAAAATGATGAAGAGCTCTAGCTTTGAAGCGCATATAGCCCCTCATACATTAGAAATAGCCTCTATGTTTGCAATTCTTACAAGGCTTACACCTTCTAGCAAGGTAGATAGCTTAACTAAGCTTAAGATTTATAATGGGGAAGAGATTATCGAAAAGGGCACAACTAAACGGATTGATATTATGGAGCTGAAAGAAGAAGCTGAAAGAGAAGGTATGAGTGGTATTTCTACTAGGTTTATTGCTAAGGCACTAGATAATGCCCTATCTGAGTCGGAAAATAATTGCATCAATCCCATTAGCATCATAGATACTTTACTAAAAGAAGTAAAAGGCATGGCAATATCAGAGGAAGTGAAAAAGAGATATCTTGGATTCTTGCAAGATACGGTGAAAAAAGAATACCATAGAATCTTAGAAAGTGAAGTAACTAAGGCCTTTATTCATGGCTATAAAGAACAAGCAGAAGATCTATTTAACAATTATCTAGATCATGCAGAAGCCTATGTAAATAAAACAAAACTAAAAGATGTAAGTACGGGAGAAGAGCTAAGTCCTGACGAAGTATTCTTAAGATCAATAGAAGAGCAGCTAGGCATTACACAAAGCGGAGCAAAGGGCTTTAGGCAGGATGTAACGGCTTATATGTTCTCAGTTGTAAGAAATGGTAATAAGGTAGACTATACATCTTATGAACCGCTTAAAGAGGCTATTGAAAAGAAACTAACTTCATCTGTTAGAGAGCTTTCAAGAATTATTACAAGAAACAAAGTAAGAGATTCTGAACAAAATGTTAAATACGATGCGATGGTTGAAGAAATGAAAAATAATGGATACTGTGATCACTGTTGTAATGTCATCCTAAAATACGCAGCTAATAACTTGTGGAAAGATTAGAAATATGACTATATTTAAAGAATTTCAATCTAATAGTAGAGATCGCAGCGTAGAAGATAGAAGGCGTCATAAGGAACTCGTTGAAAAAAGTATTAAAGAAAATATAGGTAGCATTATAGCAGAAGAAAGTATCATGGGTAAAACTAAAAACAAAAAAATTAAAATCCCTATAAAGGGACTTAAAGAATACTACTTTAAATACGGCAAGAATCAAAAGGGTGTAGCTGGAGGAAACGGCAATGAGGAAAAAGGCAGAAGAATCTCTAAGGGAGATGAGGCTGGCAAGGGAGATGGCGCTGGAAATCAAGAAGGGGAAGATATCTATGAAACAGAAATCACTGTAGAAGAGGCTGTGAATTTTCTGTTTGAAGATTTAGATTTACCCTATCTTGAACAAAAGAAGTTCAAAGAACTAGAATCTGAAGAGGGTGCTAAGATTTGGGGGGTAAGAGACAAAGGTATCCCACCTAGGCTCTCTAAAAAACACACAGTAATGGCCAAAATTAAGCGTGAAAAATGCTTGCAAAGGGCTAAATCTGAACTTGGGATGGAAGAATGTAAAGAAAGAATTCCTTTTCATGAAGAAGACCTTAAGTATTTTCACAAAAAGCCCAAATTAAGAAGAGATTCTAATGCTGTTATCATTTGTATTATGGATACTTCTGGATCTATGGGGCATACCAAAAAATATTTAGCAAGAAGTTTTTATTTCTTACTTTATCAATTTGTAATGATTAAATATGTCAATGTAGAAGTAGCTTTTATTGCGCATACCACAACGGCAAAGGAAGTCAGCGAAGATGATTTTTTCCACAGAGGAGAAAGTGGAGGGACTTATATTAGTAGTGGCTACCAAAAGGCGCTAGAACTTATAGAAGAAAGATATAACCCAGGTGCATGGAACATCTATGCTTTCCATTGCAGTGATGGAGATAACTGGGGAGAAGATAATGAAAATGCAGTAGAACTTGCTAATAAGCTTTGTGAAGTATGTAATTTATTCGGATATGGAGAAATCAAAACAAGTACTTATACAAGTACCATCATGAATAAGTATCTTGAAGAAGTCAAACATCATAACTTCTCGGCAGTTAAAATATTTAAAAAAGAAGATGTATGGCCAGCTTTTGTAGAGATACTACAAGTAGAGAAGGCTGCGGCAAGAGAGGGGTGAGCTAGCAGATGAATTACACAATGAATGAGTTAATAGCCTATAATGAGAGAATTGAAGCCTTGATTACGGAAATTGGATTAGATTGCTATGCGCAAGAGTTCGAAATCATAAGTTTTGAAGATATGTTATGCTATGAAGCTTACGTCGGTATGCCTTCTCATTATCCACACTGGAGTTTTGGAAAAAGCTATGAAAAGACAAAAACACTCTATAGCTATAACTTAACAGGATTGCCCTATGAGATGGTTATTAATTCCGATCCTTGTATTGCCTATTTAATGAAAGATAATACCTTGTTACTTCAAGTCCTAACTATAGCACATGTGTATGGGCACAATGATTTCTTTAAGAATAATAGAATGTTTAAGGAATATACTCATGCTAAGTTAACCGTAGAAATGTTCAAAAATCATGCCAATAGAATTAGAAATTATATTCAAGATCCTAGTATCGGCTACGAAGAGGTTGAAAAAATTATTGATGCAGCACATGCTATTAAGTTTCACTGTGGGGCTGGTTGTCAGTTAAAAGGATTAGAACAGAAAAAGGTGGAATATCCTTACGAAAATCTCCAAGAGTTTTTATGTTTGTATGGGGATCTTGAAGAATGGCAAAAGGATGTTTTAACTATAGTGATGGAAGAAAACAGATATTTCATTCCGCAAATGGAAACAAAGATTATGAATGAAGGATGGGCAAGTTTTTGGCATTATTATATTCTCAATAAATTAGATCTTGACCAAGGTATGCAAATAGAGTTTTTAAGCACACATAATAATGTGATTTCGCCTTTATCAGGCTCTTTAAATCCTTATTATATAGGTTTTAAAATATGGGATAGTCTCTACAAAAAATACAATGGAGATTTTAAGAAGCTTAGTCAAATTAGGGAAGTAGAAAGAGATGCTTCTTTCATTCGAAATTATTTGACTTACGAAATTTGTGCGGAGTGCAATCTATTTGAGTTTGAAGATGTAGAACGGTATTATGTTATATCAGAAGTCTCAAATGAAGAGGGATGGAAAAAGGTTAGAAATACCTTTGCTCAAAATGTAGGATTAGGGCTTATCCCGGCTATTGAAATAGAAGAGGTACTAAAAGGAGAGAATACTTTGGTGCTAAATCATGTATGGGATGGCAGAGAACTTAATCTGTCCTATGCAACAGAGACCCTCAAGCATATTCAGACATTATGGGGAGGTAAAGTGGTACTTAAAACTAATTTTACAAAGGTTCCTAGGAAGATCGTGTGTAATAAGAGTAAGAAGGTTCTGATAGAAAATGATTAAGAGTATGAGGTGCTAGAAGGAGTGAAGCCTACTTAAAACATATAAAAATATGCAGATAAGTAGGCTTTGATATATTAGTTAGAATAATAAGAACAATATTGAAAATTAAATAGGATAGGTATATAATAGGAGTAGAATAAAGTAATAAGGGGGAGATTTCATGGATAAAGAAAATTTTAAAGATGAGATAAAAAGGTTATTACTTGAGGCGAAAGAGAAGGGCAAAGAGTATTTGGAAATTTCGGCAGGCAAAGTACATAGAAATGTTGGAGGATATCCAGGTAAAAATCATAGGATACCCACCTGCTGTGAGGCCATGTATGAACTCAAAACGGAAAAAGATCAGATTATACAGTCGCCGCCTAAGGGTAAAGGGGCTACACTGAAAATAAGATATTATTTATAAAACCAAGGGGCTGTTTTCTAAACAGCCTCTTTACTTTTGCCGCGATATCCAGTGACTACCTGTTGAAAAGAGTAGGAACTAGGCGTATAATCAATTTCACGATAAAGAGCGAAAGAAAATCTATGTACCTAGGGGGATTTCCTTTATGAGAATACATGAAAAATTAATAACAATGCTACTAGCAACAATGGTCACTTGGGCAATGCCAGAAGCAATCTTAGCTAAGTCTATGAACCATATGAGTAAAGTCATGACAATAGGAGAGAATACGAGATTAGGAATAGATACAGCATTAGAATCCGTGCCTCAATTGGTAATAGAGTTAAAAGATGGATTAACAAAAGGGGATATGTTTTATATTCATCTTGATGGCGCAGAGTGGATAGAAGAAAGTTTGCAAGGAGTGCAGTCTGTGATAGAGTCTAAGCGGATTAATCCTACTCAATTTGAAATAAGTGTTAAACAAGATATCCCAGAGGGAAAAAGTATGATGATTCCTATACTCGCTAAGGTAGTAGGTGAAGAGGCAACACTTAGGATAGATAGTAATAATACAACCCTTACAGAGGAAACTTTAACTTTTGCACATACTTCAAAGGAGAAAGGCAAAGTCACTGCCTTAGCGCCTATTAAGGCAACTGAGCAAGGTGAAATGGCGAAGATAACTGTAGAAGAGGCTTACGGCGGACAGTTTGCAAGTGGGCTTGCTAAAGGGCAATCTAATAAGATAAGACTCAGCTTAGATAGTACGGAGTTTATATGGGATATAACAGGGGGGATGGCTACGCCTAAAATAGAGGGAATCAAAGCTTACTCCGGAATAAGTGGGAACATAGAGGCGTTTAAACTTATTTCTCCTGGCGTACTAGAAGTGACATTGCCAAGTAATATAAAAGAGGTGAATACCTCACAAAAAGGTGCTTTTGTTATACAAGGACTAGGTGTAAAAAGCAAGGTGAAAGAACCTAAACCTCAAAGGGTAACAGCTACAGTAGAAGGTGAGTGGATTGATAAAGGCGTCTTAGGTGCGCTTGAAATAGCAGATTTTAATGTAGTGATAGAGCCAAAGGAAAGCTATCACTCACTATCAGGTAAATACAAAGAAATAAGCTTTACCTTACATGAATCTTTGCCGGACTCTATACAAAAAAATAGAGGGATAGACATTACCTTTACGGGAGGTATCACAGTACCTGTTAGCAAAGATGGAAATGTGGCAGTCTATATAGAAGGCAAGTATTATGAATTTCCGCCTATTGAAGAAGAAGGCCGCACTATAGGCTTTGAAATGCTAGGGTTAGAGATGCCTGAGCTTTCTCAGAAGCTGGATTATACCTTTAAACTAGATATCGAGATAGGTTCAGAAGTAGAAGGAAAAGGCAAGGTTATCGTAGAGGGAAGAGGACTCCCTAAGACTTTAGAAGCAGACCTTATAGAGGTCACACAACCTGTAAAAGCTCAGATAGAGTCTTTCAAGGTTGTAGAGGGAAAGAAAGAGCAAGTAGGCGGAGGGATTACACTGACAGAAACCCAAGCTGGCGCCCTGGAAGTCGGAGAGAAACTATTTATTCGAATGGACTTAGAAGATATGAGCCTTGCTAAAGCTCCGCTAGTGACCGTTGAAAAAGGTGATATAGGACTTGGTGAAGCAGAAGTTGTAGAGGGCGGTGTAGCTTTGGAAATCCTAAAGAAGTCAACTAAGCCCGCGACTATAAGTATCAAACACTTTGTAGTAGATGTAAGTGGAGCTGTAGCAGATGGCAGATATAAAGTAGCCATAGGGGGCGGAGCTATTTCACAGCTATCAGGTACAAGCATGTCTATAAAGGAAGAAGGCAAGACTATCGACGCACTGATAGAAGAAGATTTTATACTTGTCAATATGGCACCTAAAAACTTAAGAAAGATTACATTTAAAATGGGAGAAGAAGCCTATGCAGTCAATGGCAAATATCATCATTTAGATGTACCAGCTCATATAGAAGAAGGAAGAACTTTAGTACCTATCAAGTACGTAGCCCAGGCACTAGGCATTTCTTCGGATCAAGTGAAGTGGAACAAAAAAACACAAGAGATTACACTCTATGGGAATAAAGTAATAGAACTTGAAATCGGCTCAAATATTATGAGGGTAGATGGCAAGAAGACTTATATGGCAACAGAAGTTGTGCTAGAAAAAGGAAGAACTATGGTACCTATAGGAGAAATATCAAGAGCCTTAGAAGTAGATACTACATGGGATGATAAAACTCAGACAGCAACTTTTGTGAGCTATGTGTAAAACAAAAGCTTTTGTATTTCAACATTTTTTGCTATGATATTATAAGACAAGCTAACGATGCATAAACGTATGTACGTAGAACCTATAAGGGTAAGTACAACGAATGGAGGAAGTTATGGATTTTATAATGTGTGCTATTGCAAGTGGGAGCAGTGGAAACTGTACATATCTGCAAGCAGGTGATAGCAAAATACTAATAGATGCAGGGATTAGCGGCAAAAAAGTTATTGAAGGATTAGAAGAGATAGAAGTAGATCCGCAGACGATACAAGGAATATTTATTACCCATGAGCACAGTGACCATATTAAGGGGGTAGGGATTTTTAGCCGAAAATTTAATATCCCTATTTATGCAACAGCAAAAACATGGGAACTGATGTTAGAAAACAATATGATTGGTAAGGTCAAAGAAGAAAATAAAAAAGTTATAGAAAAAGATGGCTATTTGCAGCTAGAAGAATTAAATATCTTACCTTATAGTATTTATCATGATGCAGTGGATCCAGTAGGCTATATTTTTGAATACAAAAATAAAAAGATAACTTTAGCAACTGATATTGGGATGATAGATGAACATATTATGAAGCACTTACGTGGGAGCAATGGCATACTCATGGAGTTTAATCATGATATTCATATGGTAGAAGCAAGTGATTACCCGTTCCAGTTAAAGAGGAGAATCTTGGGCGATCATGGCCATTTATGTAATGAAGTAGCAGCTCAGGTACTAGTAGATATCTATCATGAGGATTTACAGTGGGCATTACTTGGCCACTTAAGTAAAGAAAATAATATGCCAGATTTAGCTTATATTACAGCAAAAGTAGCCCTTGAAGAGAAAAATATTCAAATAGGCAAAGACATAGAACTTACAGTAGCAAGGCGCGAAGGGGTATCTCAGATCCTTACATTATAAAGTGACAAACTTAAATCAGCCGATTAGATTTTCTAATCGGCTGATTTAAGTTTAAGATGAAGATGTAGATTATCTAAACCATATAGGCTAAAGTCTGTCACGTTATCAGCTATAAATTCATCAAATAAGAAAGGTGAAAGTATAAATATTACATTTAGGGGAATTCTAATTAGAAAAAAGAAAAGATAGGATGCTTTTTATGTGTAAGAATCTAATAAGTGAGCACATTTTTTTATTCCCGTTTGCATGGGAAATCAAAGAGCAAAGTAAGGGATATTTATTTAAACAACATAAACAAATTAACCAAGGATTGTTTGATAGGTTAGAGGGATGGGAAAATGAATATCTCGATATCCAAACAGATTCAGATTATAATGAATTTGTATACTTCTACAAACCTGTAAGAGCAGCGCTTTATACAAAAGGGGATGCGCCTGTTCTCGTACTTAATTATAAAAGCAAGTTGTTAAAGCAGTCTGGAGAGATGATTTTAGAAGTAGGGGAAGACCGTTATATATTAGAGGTAGTTAGGCTGAGTCTAAAAATCTACAAGAGTGGGGTGGGGATACTAAGTATTAATATTAAAAATAATCAGTATAAATCCCCTGAAGATATCATCAATATTAATAGCTTTAGTAAAAGTATCTATCCGTCCGTTCTTCCTATAGAAAAAAGTTGGCAAGACATTTATCCAAAGTATGTCCAAATCAAATTAGATGAAAGTTATAGTATAGATGACCATTTTGATAAAGACTATAAGAAGATGCCAGGACGTATAACCGATGTTATTATGTATGTATTAGGCAGTAGCTTTACTTGTGATAGAGAAGAACTTGTTGAAAATAAGATACTTATAGAACCAGTAATAGGAAGTCATATGATTACGCTATGTCTTTATCAAAACAACAAAATGGTAAAAGATATTATGACAGAGCGTATAGACAAAGGATTTTTGCACACTTTTATGCTCCTCAGTAAGAAAGAAAGGCACATAGGCAAAGTCGATTATTTAAATACCCCTTATAGAATATATGGGATAAGTATGTTTGCGCTTATTTGCATATCTGCCAAAAATATAGAAAGCAAGGTCTATGACCAACTAGTCGGCTTGATTTTGGTGCAAAAAGCTAGCTTACTTAATTTCTCAAGTCAAATAGCAACTATTTCTACATTGCCCAAGAATGAGTTAGTTCCTGCGATACAAAGTGTTTATGAAATTTACATCCAATTTATCAATCAAATGTACTTTGATGAGATTACAGAAGATATTCAAGGGTCTATGATTTACAAAATGTTTATGAATCAATTAAACATTAAAGAAGAACTTAAGCAACTAGATTTTGAAATGAAGGAAGTCCATGAGTATGCGGAGTTAGTAGATCAGACTCAATCTAGAATTAGAATGGATGGACTGACTATAATAGGAGCCTCTCTTGTGGTACCTACCTTTGTAACGGGGTTTTTCGGAATGAATATTATGGAAGATAAGTTTACAAGCTGGTGGGAACACCGAGAAATTGCCCTATGGTTTAATAGCTATGTGGCATTGCCAATCCTACTCATACTATCTATTTGGATTTGGAATAGAAATAGGGGAAAAGATAACAGGTTTATTAAATTGGTGCTAATGGTAGCCATAGTGATTAATATACTTATTATTTTCTTATATGGATGTGGTTTAGACTCACTCGTTTAGAGGTGAAAGCTTGGATATAGGCGCTATCTTTGATACAATAGAATAAAAGAAAACTTGGTTTAAAAATAGATACTACAAGGAGGATATAGCATGAATATTTCAGTTTTAGGATGTGGTAGATGGGGGAGCTTTTTGGCATGGTACGCTCATAGAGTAGGTCATAAGGTAACCCTTTGGGGAAGAGAAGATTCTAGAAATTTAGAGGAACTTCAAAAAAATAGAAAAAATCAATACTTACAGTTATCAGAAGAAATTCATCTCACAGATGATTTAGATGAGGCAGTCAAACAGGCAGAAATCATACTGATTTCTATTAGTGCGCAGCAGCTAAGAAACTTTGCTAAAACACTTTATCAACTAGAGAATACAGATGAAAAGATATTTGTACTTTGCATGAAAGGATTAGAATCAAGTAGTGGCAAACGTCTATCACAAGTTTTTAAAGAAGAAATGGGTAGTGGCAGCCAGGTTGGCGTATGGATGGGGCCTGGGCATGTGCAAGACTTTACAAGAGACATTCCTAACTGCATGGTAATAGGGAGTGAGACTATAGAAATTACTAAGCGTGTTGTAGAAGCCTTTAATAGCGAGTTAATAAGATTCTACTATGGACAAGATTTAATTGGCAATGAAGTAGGAGCAGCTACCAAAAATGTAGTAGGGATAGCAGCTGGTATGCTAGATGGAGCAGGATATAGCAGCTTAAAAGGGGCACTTATGGCAAGAGGAACGAGAGAGATCTCTAGGCTAGTAAGAGCTATGGGTGGCAATGATATTACGATTTACGGACTAAGTCATTTAGGAGATTATGAAGCAACCCTCTTTTCAGCCTATAGTAATAATAGAAGATTTGGAGAAGACTTTGTCAAAGGCATTCCCTTTGATAAACTAGCTGAAGGGGTAGCCACTATAGAAGCCATCCATAAGCTAGGAGAAACTTATCATGTAGAGCTACCTATATGTCATGCACTTTACGAGATACTATTTAATGGGAAAGAAACTTCTTCTGCATTAATTGACTTGTTCCTACGACCTGTTAAGTTTGAGTTTTAAAATAGTCAAACCTCCATAGGGCTAGTGAAGAGGTGATAAAAATGATTTTGCTATAACCAAGTTACAGATGGATTTTGATTCTCTAGCATGTTAGAATACATGTGAAGCTATATAAACACCCATCATCTCTGGCATATAGAGGTATGAGCCACAGGCAGAAGATTCGTAATGCTTTAATAGCGGGTCTTTCTGCACTTTTGTGGAAGGCCTTATTTGCATGTAAGTAAGCCTGAAATTAAAAAATAGCTTTTACATAGCAAGTTTTATAGGATTCAATAAATAAGATGTGAAATAGGAGGATTATGAATGGAATTTTTAGAGTTATTTAAAGCAATTATTCTTGGGGTAGTGGAGGGAATCACAGAGTGGCTTCCTATCAGTAGTACAGGACATATGATATTAGTGGATGAGTTTTTACAGCTGAATGTAACCGCTGCATTTAAGGAAATGTTCTTTGTAGTGATTCAGTTAGGTGCTATTATGGCGGTTGTGGTGCTGTATTTTGAAAAGCTCCTTCCGGTATCTTTTGATAACGGAATTAAATTAAAAAAAGAAACCATTTCTATGTGGTTTAAAATAGTTGTTGCGTGTATTCCAGCGGCTGTTGTTGGGATATTATGGGATGATGAGTTGAATGCATTATTTTATAACTATCAGACAGTAGCTATCATGCTAATTGTATTTGGTATCTTATTTATTGTGATTGAAAACTATAACAAAGGCAAAAGACCAAAAATCACATCACTTGCACAAATTACTTACCAAACAGCTATTATGATTGGGGTATTCCAGTTAATCGCAGCTGTATTCCCAGGAACTTCACGTTCAGGTGCAACCATTGTTGGGGCACTTTTAATCGGAGTATCTAGAACAGTAGCCGCAGAATTCACATTCTTCTTAGCGATACCTGTTATGTTTGGTGCAAGTGCACTTAAACTCTTGAAATTCGGTTTTAACTTCACAGGATCAGAACTTATATTATTATCTTCAGGTATGGTTGTTGCATTTATCGTATCCATACTGACTATTAAATTCTTGATGGGCTATATTAAGAAAAATGACTTCAAAGCCTTTGGATGGTATAGAATCGTTCTTGGAACGATTGTTCTTTTATACTTTGGTATGGATACCTTTTTAGGGTAACTCACCTAGTAGTCTGAGGTATAACTGTAGTGTGGGGTATTATGCAGTAAAGCAATTTATAGATACCCATACTGAAAATGCATTAATTATTTCAGGAGTTCGAAAAGTAGGAAAAACAGTTATTCTTAAACAGATACTTACAAGTTACGAAAGTAGTGCTTGGTATTAAGATCTCAAATTATTTGACTTTAAGAATATGGATGTCTATGACGCTGTTAATGAGCAGCTTTCAATAGATAAAAAAATTATTCTATTAGATGAATGCACTATAATGGAAGAT